>NZ_JBHFNP010000132.1:0-28970 GCF_041929235.1 Microseira sp. BLCC-F43 | reverse complement strand
TCTTCCCCGCAGTAGTATTAGTTGGGTAAGATTTCTCCAGGTGTTCGAGTAATTGTTGAATCTGGGCAGCAGCTTCGGTTAAGTTCTGTTGTTCGGCTTCGTTAATCACTCCAGCGACTTTCGCATCCGCCTCAATCTTGCCGCCGCTCATGTGACCAATACCAAAGTTACCACTCTGATTTATTGTATCACCGCTACGAGTATCATTTTTGGGATTGGAAGTCATAAGTTTGTTCTCCGTTGTTATTTGAGTTAACTGATTTCCTGTGGCTTCATATATTACGCCGCCGACTTTAACATTGTCTCCTAGCCTACACCCCTCCATGTGACCGATGCCGGTATAGTTGTTAGTCACATGAGTTGGATGATTGTCATCGGATAAAAGGCTATGCAATATCCTCACATATTCCGCGAAATCCTTGTTCTTGCTGAAATGGACAATCTTCAGAGACTTAACTTGTAAAACAAAATCGGGAGGAATTTGAAATTTGTATTGCTCCGAACGGTCAGATTTCACCGACTTGTCAAAAATAGGCAATAGGGTTTCTCCAATTCCACCAATTCCACAAGCAAGTGCATCTGTTTTTCCCCAATGGTGGTCGTTTTCACCAAGCAGATAAACAACAACTCTCGAATGAGAGCCTTGCAAAAAGTTGTGAGTCCAACTTCTTGTCCAGATGTTTAACTCACCGGACTCGCTGAGGGTGGCGCTAGTTTCCATGAAAACCCCAGGCTTTATTTCGTCTTTCGCAGACGCGGTAATCGGATAGCCCATAGTGGGTAAATTTTTCCTTGCTAAAGGCTGAGGTCGTTATATCAGTTTTAGCTTATTCGCCCAACTTGTTGCCACCTTATTCTTCTTTGGGCGCGCCATACGTATAATGTTCAAAATTGGTTGCTAGATCGCGAGGAATCTTTGCCCATTCTGACTCTGGAACTTGTGCGCCAATTTCTGCTAACCTTTCCCAAAATGGTTTGACTGTTGAGGTAGCAGAATTTTCTTCTTTATTCTGGTTTTCTTTCAGTCTCAGCAGTGCATCGCTCGTGTAGTCGATGTAAATATTAGCTGCGGCTGCATTTTCACTCAACCTGCGATCTGCTTTAATACAATTAAGCGCTTCAACGATCCAGTCAACAGATAGATTTAAACCTTCAGTAATTTCATCCTTGCGATCGCTCAGATGAGCGTCAATTGCTGCGGTGCTATTAGTAACCAAACTGTATTGAATCAGATGTAGATAATTTTCAATCTCCAATCTGAATTTTTCTTGGCTTTCAGAAGTAGCAGCCTCATGAGAAAACTTTTGCTCCAAGGCTTCGAGTGCTGCATCAATTAAGCTTTGAGCTTGGTTAAACAGTAAGCTAGCAGCTTCGAGCCGAGCCAGATACTGCTTCAATCTTTCTTCTTCTGCTTGTAGTTCGCGATCGCTCACAAAACGATTTTCGGCTTTTGCCTTTGCGATCGCACCTGTAATTGAAGTTTCCATCTCACATCAACCTCTCTTCCCTATATATTTGTGCAGCAAATCTGAAATCTCAAATCTGAAATCTGAAATTCATTTACCCCACCATTTCATTCACCGGGAATCGATCCATAATCTGAATCGCGCGAATTGCATTTCGCTTTAACCCATCTGACAAATGGGGCACGTGAGGCAATTGAGATAAAATATCCAATGTGCGACGCAACATCCGCACTAAATCCCCTTCGTCTAAGTTAGTATTGCTGCAAACTTGCGACCATTCAGCTTCTAATGCCCATTGTTCGATTAAACCAACTAATTCATCTTCCAACCAAACAGGTAAAGCCACATTGCGCCGCCGCTGCATTTGGAATAACTGGCGTCGCACTCCCCGCAAGCGATCCAAAGCTTCTTCGACTTCGGGGGAGGGGTAGCAGACGCCAGCATCTGGGCGGGGCGTTTCGGTGACTAAGGCAGCACAAGCAGCGGCGAGGTGATGGGGGTCGAGATCGTCCAATTCTCCCGACGTTAACGCCAAACCCAGCCATAGTTCGTTATCGCCGCGAATCGCTGCGGCAGCTTCTCCTCTGGCAGTAGGCGTTAAGCCATCCAAGCAACTAAACCCTTGTAAGATTTCAATTAGGTTGACAAATTCTTCCCAATGTAGTTGGGATTGTCGATGCAGTTTTTGCTGACGATCTTGCAGTTCGTCTTGCAACCTCACCAGGCGGTGGTAACGTTTGATCAGCGTGGCGGGGTTGCCCCATTGGTGAATCGGATGATTGGCTAATTGAGCTTCTACTGCTGCTACACGCTGTCTTTGGGCATAAACTTCGGGTGGTTCTTCGGTTGTGGGTGGATTGGGTATTTGATGTGCGATCGCTTTTGTCCCCTCAGTCCCTCCACGAGAACTCCCCAACTTCAGCGCCATTTCCGGCGGTGGCGGTTCCATATTGTCTACAGCGGCGATGCGGGGCAACTCGGCGTGCAAACCAACCACATCGCTGGTGGCAACGACGTACCAGCGGTTATTCTGCCCCAGGCAAAGCAAATAGGGACTTTGTCCCGATCCCGGTATTTTACTCACCAACACGGCTGTAATTGGCTCAGAAACGGTTACGTGCTTGCCTTTGAGACTGAGGATCGTTCCGGGGATCGCAAAATTCACCGCCAATGCCAAATCGCTGCTAGAAATAGCAGCAGCGTGCTGTTGCAGGGTTTTTAAGATTTTCTGCTCGTTTTTGCTGCGTTCGTACAGTTTTTCGTATTGTGCCAAAGCTTCCGGGTCGATCCCTTCGATTTGGGATTGGATATTAGCCACTTCGGCGGATAAGTCGGCGATCGCTTGTTGTTGCGGTCGCAGGTGCAATGTCGCCAAATACTGACCAAAACTCCTTTCTACCAGTTCCTTTGCTTCTTCCAAGTTATGAGTTTGCAG
Source organism: Microseira sp. BLCC-F43 (assembly GCF_041929235.1). Lineage (NCBI taxonomy): Bacteria > Bacillati > Cyanobacteriota > Cyanophyceae > Aerosakkonematales > Aerosakkonemataceae > Microseira > Microseira sp. BLCC-F43. Next base: position 26,069 of record NZ_JBHFNP010000132.1, on the reverse strand, counting down.
CAAGTTCAGCACCATGCCATAACTCGGCGTAAACTGACTCACCAGGGGATCGGGTCGCGATGTCGCCAAATAAGCTGCATCCTTCGCCCCTTCAAACGGCGTTTGCAGCGTCACCACATAACCCATTTCGTCCATTCCCCGACGCCCTGCGCGCCCTGCCATTTGCAGGAATTCCGAAGGAGTCAGCAGGCGGTGTCCCCGGTCGGTACGTTTAGATAAAGTAGAAATTACCGTCGTCCGGGCGGGCATGTTAATTCCCGCCGCCAGAGTTTCCGTGGCAAATACGACTTTAATTAAACCTTCTTGGAACAATTCTTCCACTAACCCTTTCCAAGCGGGTAAAATTCCGGCGTGGTGGGCGGCAATTCCCCGATACAGGGGTTCGACTTGTCCGACTCTCGCCGCTTCCGGGTAACGAGTTAAATAATCATCGATCCGTATTTTTAACTGTTGCGCTTCCGCTGGACTAACCAAAGACATGTTACTCACTTCAGACACGGCTTGGTCGCAACCCCGACGACTGAAGATAAAATAAATTGCCGGTAGCATGTCCCGTTCCCGCAATTGATTCAAAATAAAGGGTAAAGTCGGGCTTTCCGGACGGTTTCCAGGGGATGGTTTAATTTGTCCGCCTTTTGGTTTGAGGCGCTGGTTGATTTTGGTTTTGTTCTCGTTGAGCAGGGGGAATATCCCTTTCGGATTGCCAAAGTAAAATTCTAAGGGAATCGGGCGATATTCCGAGTAAATTAATTCTGTTGGTCCGTGAACTTGGTCGATCCAGTCGGTTAGCTGCTGACTATTGGCGACGGTCGCTGATAAGGCTACGAGTTGAATCTCGTGGGGACAATAAATAATCGATTCTTCCCAAACCGTCCCCCGCTGGCGGTCGTTCATATAGTGGCACTCATCCAGAACCACCGCTTGGACGCCGACTAAAGACGTGCCGACTTCCCCGATGGGAGTGCCGTACAGCATGTTGCGGAAAATTTCCGTAGTCATTACCAAGATCGGCGCATCCCGGTTAATTGATACATCCCCCGTCAGTAAACCCACCTCATCCGCGCCAAATTGGTTGCTGAAGTCGCGCCACTTTTGATTAGACAGGGCTTTCAGGGGTGTGGTATAAAACACCCGTCCGCCTTGATGCAGCGCCCGATAAATTGCGTATTCCCCGATCAGGGTTTTTCCCGACCCGGTGGGGGCGCAAACAACAACGGAACGACCCCCATTCAGAGCTGCGATCGCTTGGTGCTGAAATTCATCTAGCTCAAATGGGAACAGCGTTCTGGGGTCAATTTCTTCAAAGGTAAGGGAACGGTTACGCACGCAGATTTCAACTTATCTAGTTGCCGACTGAATTTACCGCAATGTGACGCTCCTACACTTCTCTACGAGTAAGTGTAGGCTTCTGGGTCGCTCCGAAGAACGAGTAGAACTTCCTTCAGGAGTTACCTCCCTACCAGCATTTTAGAGTGAGGTGCGCGTCCTGCCCCACTTTGAACAAGTACAAATCGAAATCGACACGTATGTTCAACCTATTTCGCACAAAGTTTTACGTAGAGCGCGATGCTTGCTCTACAACCCCATACTTTGTTTTCAAGGTTCAGCGAAAGCCAGCATTTTCGGCTGTGCATGAATACAATTGTACGCCGAATTTCTGCGTCAGCCCGTAAAGATATTGTGACTTTTGGCGCTGTTCCCTTCGGAAGGCTATCGCATCGGTCAGGAAACGCCCCTCAATTCACGCGGCATTCCTATCAACACCTCCCTAACGGGTAGGTGTGAGGCTCCTGCCTATCTAGCTGAAAAAATACGGATATTGATTTCATTGTGGCATCCCCAGCCGCAAGATAGAATAATCCGCCAGCCATTCTAATCGCTTTTCACCCATTCCCCATTATATAAAACCAGGTATCTGCGATATCGATACCTGGTCGCGCTTAAATTTTCGATATTAAAGTTCGGTGATTAACTCGCGTTGGAAACAGCGTAAGCTACGAAGACCAACAAACCAACGAGCAAAGCGCCTGCAACGCCCATAATTGCATAATTGCGCTTTTGTTCCTGGGTGGGCGCATCCGCCGTGTAAACTTTTGGTTCAATTGCAAAATTATTCAGCCGACCGCCGTCTTCTGTGGTATAAGGCATGAACGAATTCCTCTGGCTTTTTATTATTAATAACTGTAACAAAAACAGATTATAAATACTCTCCTATTTTTGTTACATTTTGTTACATTACGAGGCAGAGCCAGTAATAGTGCCAGTGAGGGGAGAACTAGCGCTAGCCTTTGACTTGACGGGGATGCGTCCGGCTAGATAAGCTAAACGTCCGGCAAGAGATGCCAGATTCATTGCTTTTGCCATGGCGGGGGGATTTTTAGCTTGAGCGATGGCAGTATTAATCAACAGCGCATCTGCCCCTAATTCCATTGCCTGCGCTGCCTCGCTGGGCGTTCCGATTCCGGCATCGACTACGACGGGAATTCCAGCATTTTCAATAATAATTTCCAAATTGGCGACGGTTTTCAATCCCTGACCCGAACCAATCGGCGATCCCAAAGGCATAACCGTGGCGCATCCGACTTCTTCCAACCGTTTAGCCAACATCGGATCGGCATTAATATAAGGCAAAACGGCAAAGCCTTCCTTAACTAGCTGTTCTGCCGCTGCCAAAGTGCCGATGGGGTCGGGGAGCAAATATTTCGCATCTGGGATCACTTCTAACTTGACAAAATTATTGTCTTCTTGCCCTAATAATTTCGCCATTTCTCGTCCCAGACGCGCCACCCGAATCGCTTCGTCAGCGGTTTTGCAACCAGCGGTATTGGGCAACATCCAAATTTTCGTCCAATCTAGAGCTTCTGCCAACCCTTCATGCCCGGGGGCGTTGCTTTGTACCCTTCTTACTGCTACCGTAACGATCTGACAACCGCTGGCAGCGATACTTTGCTGCATTTCTTCGATGTTGCGATATTTACCAGTTCCCGTCATCAAACGGGAGTTAAAGGTTTTGCCAGCAATAGTTAAAGGGCGATCGTTAACGATTTCGATGGTTCGATCTAATACTTGCATTGGTTTGGTAGCAGAGGTCGTAGATATTTTAGCCCCAGGATAAACGGCTAGTTTGCCGTTAGGGGAATCGGAAGGTTTGTAGAAGCGGGAATAGTGGAAATTATCCAACAGCGGGTCGGATTTTTGCTGCAAAATATAGTCTGCTAACAGCTTGGCGGTTATGGGGGCGAGTAGAATACCGTTGCGGTAGTGACCCGTAGCAAAGGTTAAATTTTGGATGGGACTCGCTCCCAGAATCGGCATTTCATCTGGTGTGGCGGGTCGAAATCCCCACCAGAATTCGGCGATGGGAAAATCTTTTAAAGCGGGATAGAGGCGGATGGCGTTAGCGAGTAATGCTTGAATGCCAGCGGGGGTATTTTGGGGGGTAAATCCAACATCCTCGCTGGTAGCGCCGATGACAATTTGACCATCTTGACGCGGCACGATATAGGTTTGTTCGCCAAACAGAACTCGTCGCAGGGGTGGGTGAATTCCTGGAGGTACTCGCAGCGATAGCATTTGCCCTTTTTTGGCATAGACGGGTAGGGGCCATAATTCATTTGACCAAGCACCCGCCGCGAGGACATATTGGGAGGCAGAGAATTTGCCTGCTGACGTTTGAACAGCGCGAGCAACTCCTTGGTGCTGCTCAATGCCTTCAACTGTAACCCCTTCCATAATATTGACACCCAGCGCTGCGGATGCTGCCCGCAACGTTTGTGCTAAGGCGCGACTATCAACTTGGGCATCTTCTGGGAACCACCACCCGCCGATGACATCTGCACCCAGTCCGCTTTGGCATTGATGAATTGCTTCTTTATCCAACCATAGTGCTGAGCCAGTGGATGAGGACGGGGTGACAAGGGAGAGGGGTGACGCGGGGAATGATGCGGCAAAACTCTCCCCCTCGCCGCGTCTCCCACTCTCCGCGTCTTTTCCCATCGCCTGCTGGTAAACTGGGGCAAGGATACCGCAGGGCCAGTAGCCAGATGATAACCCTGTCAATTCTTCAAGTTTGCGCGTCCATTCTGGGTATAGGGCGCGGGAAGTCAAGGCTAAATCCAGCAATGGACCTGCTGGTAAACCTTCTGCTTGGGGAGCCAACATTCCCGCCGCCGCCATTGTTGCTGCTGCCTGGGAATCTCGGCTAATCACCGTGACGGTAGAGCCTAAGAGCCGCAGTTCTACAGCTAGTGAGAGTCCAATAATACCGCCACCAACGATCAGGATGTCACTTTCTCTCTTCATAAAACACCTCCGGGAGCTGGGAGACCCTCCTGCTTCAGTCGGGGGAGGAAAAGCGACTGGCGCGGTTTGATCCGGCTACGGGTGGGCAGCATGTTGAACTTTCCATGAGTTGTAAGAAAGGAATTTAATGTCTGAAGGCAAGGCGTGTTGGGTTAACCGTTTAGCGGTTTTCAGGGAATGCCGGCTCACCTTGCCCACTAATGAGGCATTTGATGCACCGCCGATGTAGACAACACCGTACTGAGGATGTTTAGCCATCGGGGGTACGTGACTCGCCCACGCTTACGTGCTATTACCGCCTTTTTACCAAAGTGCTGGAACGCTCCTGTCTGCTGCTGGGCGTGAGGTACGGGAGGGAGTTACGGGGGGATTTGCTGCTGTATCCTTATCCAAGGGTTCGGGTGTGGGAGTGGCGGTAGTTGTTGGGCTAACGGGGCTAGGGGTTTGGTTAGCCGTATTGACTCCCCCATTCGTTTGGAAGTCCACCACTGCTCGGATCAGGATAATGATACCGATAGCAATCAGAATATTGGCAACTAACCTACTCATAGACTTGTTCTCTCCTCTTTGAACGCTTTTATGGTTTTTTTCAATTTTCCGAATTTTATCCGATCAAGCGTAAGAGGTGGATAGAGATTGGCAGCGATGCCAAACTCGCCACTGTTTCTAGTTTATCCTTCCGCTGTCCACAAGGGTTGGTCGCCCTGACCCCAAAATCCGTCAAACAAATTTTTTGACGCGAACATCTCCCAATACCTTGGTTTGACAGGCTAAGCGGCGATTTTTGTTTGGGTTGTGGGGAGGGAGGCTGCGTCGTCCTTTATCTAAACCGCCGTAATACCCCATTCCTCTACAGGTTGGGGATATCAGGCGGGTAAAAATAAGGGTTTCGATGCCCCTTATTTTTACAACTAGCTTTATCTTTACACACGAGTAACTTTTGTGTAAATTACTTTCATGTTAAACATGACCTGGGAATTCAAACTAGAACCAACTCCAGAACAGATAGCACTTTTCGAGCAGATACTCGTTGTCTGTCGTCTGGTCTGGAATTTTGCTGGACGCGAAAGTAAGGACTGGTTGAATTCTCGTAAATCGCTCGTTAATGCTGGCTCAATTGTCCAGGAATATATACTTTCTCCCGTTCAGCCGTATCCTAACTACCAAGTTCAAGCCAAGCGACTGACTGAGGCTTTCATAGCAGTTTGGCGAACTTAAAACTGTGCATTCTCAAGTATTGCAACAGGTTTTAAGAACATTGGATAGAGCATTTGAGGACATGAGATCGAAGAAACTTGGCTTTCCTCGCTGCAAAAACTCTTGCCGAATGCGGTCATATCATGTCCTCTTGCAACGGTTGTGTAACTGCTAATAGCTAATCGCTAATGGCTGCTCTTGGAGGCAATTGACAAGCGAGCAATTAGCAATTAGCAATTAGCCATCCATACACTACCGATCTCTCGCGGACATGATATCATTTGTATTTGCTCAACTGGGTAAAAATCCACTCTCAGGAGGTCTGCTCAAGCTACCGCAATTAGGGTGGATAGGTCTACGCTTGTCCCGTGCAATCGCTCCAGGGTTTGAGCTTTGCCAAGCGAGGATTGTCAAGCGGGCATCGGGCTACTTCGTCATGTTGGCATTACAGTTAAATGTATCAGTGCCTTTTATTCCACCACAGGGTCATCCGCGCGGCTTGGATCTGGGATTTGATTAATTCGTAGCAACTTCCGATTGTGAAACTATCAACAGACCCCGCTTTCTTTCAAAACTACAACGCGAGCTTCAATTGCTGCAACGTAGACTAAGGCATAAGCAAAAAGGGTCTAATAACAGAGACAAACTCAACCGGAAGATAGCCAGGATTCACCAAGGAATCTCAGATACGCGAAAAGACTGGCACTTTAAGTTAGCGCATCACCTATTGCTAGGTGCGGGGATGATGTTTGCCCTTAGATATCGACTTCCGTTCTTGGCAGGGAGGATTGTTGAGCTTTCATAGTGCTGACGCTGGAAGAGGGCAGTTTGTCAATATCCTGCAATGGGTCTGCTTTAAACGGGGTGTGTTCTTCGCAAAAGTTGATCAGAACTACACTTGGCAGCAGTGTCCTGAGTGCGTTACCCATACAGGTAAGAAGGAATTGAGCCAACGAATTCACTCATGTCGATTCGTGCCAGGTTAAGAAAGTGGAACTTTTGTCAATCAGTGAATATGCTCAAATGACTTCAAAATGATGATCGTTCTCACCAAAACAGCACTACCAGGATCAAGCAAGTATTTCAGGGTTGAACAGACCCTACTCCAATCTGGTCAGAGAAGGCACAGCACACATGCACTGCTTTGCCAAAATGGTGGAAGTGTCAGGCACTAAAGATGTGATTGGGATTATCCTATTTATGGACGGCTTCAATCAATGGCGTAAAGTTACAGGTATGGGCTACTTGGCTATTTTATGCGGTTTTAGTTGATTTGGGTGATGCGGTAGCGGATGAACTTTCCTTACCGTTTGACCGGATTTCTTTAGAGATGGTTTATCGGGGTCAAAATCATTTTACGGTTGCTTATGCTCGAGGTAAAGCTACAGACCCCGTGAAGTATTTCCCTGAGCCGTCTAATCAAGATTTAGGAGTGGTCAAAGCTCTGGGAAAGCCAGTGGAAAAACTTGATTTATCCCCTTTTCCTTTGCCCCTCAATGCCTTAAAATTCTTGACGTAAGTCTTAGACAAGTTTCATCATTCGCTCATGCATCTGAAAAAATTGCTGTAATTAGAAGTATCTGTAGCATTTTTCCGAAGATTGGTCGCCAGTAAAGTTATTCTTCTGTCAGTTATACTTTTGAGCATAATTGACCACTTTTTCCTAGATTTACTATTGGTAAATCTTGAGATTTAAATTAATTTAATTTCTCAATTTCAGTCTAGCAAATTTCCTAGTTTTATTTAACTTACCTTCATCTTTATATTCTTGAAATTGGGTAATTAACTAATTTTTTATAGTCCATCGCTTAGGGCTAGCGCGCTTTCACGAGAATGATAATCATACAGAGAGGGAAAAGGCAATCAGTGATTGCCTTTTCCCTCTCCCCGACCAGAGAAGATTCTCATTTTCATTTTGAAGTCATTTGAGCATATTCACTGATTGACAAAAGTTCGACTTTCTTAACCTGGCACGAATGCTCATGTCCTGTGTGATTCTACACTGCAACGCGAGACGTTGCAGCAGCACAAGTCATAAGAAATCGTGGGGTTTCTGGGCTAGGGCATAGCCTGGAAGTAAAAGAAATTGCCTGTGGACTGGATGGGGCGGGGACTAGCGGTAACGTTAGTCTAGCTGGCACCCGAAGCAGCAGGAAATCTAACCAGCGATTGTGAGAATCCCCACCTTCAAAGCACGACGAAACGAGTGCTTAAGGTGGGGAGCGTGTCAAAGCACAAGTGCCGCAACTGCCGCTGCCGCGACAGTTGATCGATTTCGCTTGTCCGTTGTATAAATCAATCTTGTTTTGCCGCAAGACTTGACGCAGATTTGCGCCGACTTCCCACGTCACGGTCTTTCCTTGAGCCGTTACCTTGGGCATAGCAACCTGAGATTTTTTGATCGCTTGTTTGTTGATTTTATATTTCTTTACAATTGGTTTCTTACCCCGTTCTGAAATAAGGATGAAAAATCGAGGGCAAACCCCCTACCAGGGGTAGGATAAGAATTACACCTGACTCGGGGGCGAGAGCGATCCCTTGTAGTTGGTAGAAACGAAGAGTCCTCAAATTCTTCCTTGTCGCTTTCATCACCCACAGACGCGCCATATGCCAAAGGCACGCTGCGGGAAACCACTCTCTCGCTATCCCTATTCCTAGTCTCCCTATGACCACTGAAGCATCTAACCGGATTTGGATCTACGACACCACCCTACGAGACGGTGCCCAACGGGAAGGCATCTCGCTGTCGATAGATGATAAATTGCGAATTGCCAGACAGCTAGACGCCTTGGGGATTCCCTTTATCGAAGGCGGATGGCCGGGAGCAAATCCGAAAGATGTGCAATTTTTCTGGAAACTGCAAGAACAACCCCTCGCTCAAGCAGAAGTCGTAGCTTTCTGCTCGACGCGACGACCCCATGTCAAAGCAGCCGAAGATTCCCTGCTACAAGCGCTTCTGGCAGCAGGAACCAGATGGGTGACGATTTTCGGAAAATCGTGGGATTTGCACGTGAAAGAGGGGCTATTGACCAGCCTGGATGAAAATTTGGCGATGATATCAGAAACGATACAGTACCTTCGCAGTCAGGGACGGCGCGCAATCTACGACGCCGAACACTGGTTTGACGGGTACAAGCAGAATCGGGATTATGCTAAAGAAACTTTGAAAGCAGCGCTCCGTGGCGGTGCAGAATGGCTGGTGCTGTGCGACACCAACGGCGGGACGCTGCCCCAAGAAATTGCTCAAATTGTCCGCGATGTTGTCAAGGTAATAGAAGCAGAACAGACTTCAGAATCCAAAATCCAGTTGGGGATTCACACCCATAACGACGCGGATACGGCAGTTGCTAATGCGATCGCAGCCGTAATCGAAGGTGCGAACATGGTTCAAGGCACGATCAACGGCTACGGCGAACGGTGCGGCAATGCCAATCTTTGTTCCTTGATCCCCAATTTGCAACTCAAGTTAGGATACTCCTGCATCGGGGAAGAGCAGATGGTGAATTTAACCCAAATCAGCCGTTGCGTCAGTGAAGTGGTAAACCTGGCACCCAACGATAGTGCGCCGTTTGTCGGACTTTCTGCCTTTGCTCACAAAGGGGGTATTCACGTTTCAGCGGTTGAGCGCAATCCTCTAACTTACGAACACATTCAGCCAGAAACAGTGGGAAATACCCGCCGCATCGTGATATCCGAGCAAGCGGGACTGAGTAACATTTTGGTAAAAGCTCGCAGTTTTGGCATCGAGTTGGATAAGCAAAACCCAGCTTGTCGCCAAATTTTAGAACGGCTCAAAGCATTGGAAAATCAAGGATATCAATTTGAAGGGGCGGAGGCGAGTTTTGAGTTGCTGATGCGCGAGGCATTGGGAGGAAGGCAGCAGTTCTTTACACTTAAGGGTTTCCAAGTCCACTGCGATATTGTTCCTTCTAAGGGGGAATCAAACTGCGTCCCTTATGCCCTGGCAACGATTAAAGTATCTGTCAACGGCAAAGATATTCTAGAAGCCGCTGAAGGCAATGGCCCGGTGGCGGCACTGGATGCGGCATTACGCAAAGCCTTGATCAAGTTTTATCCCGCGATCGCCCTTTTCGAGTTAACCGATTATAAGGTGCGGATTCTCGATGGCAATACGGGCACATCTGCAAAAACCCGCGTTTTGATCGAATCGAGCAACGGCGATCAACGCTGGACCACAGTAGGTGTTTCGACCAATATTTTGGAAGCTTCGTATCAGGCAGTGGTGGAAGGGTTAGAGTACGGTTTGATGCTGCATTCTGCCGAAGACGCGCCGCTGAATGCTGCCAGCTTGCCCTAAGTCGGGGGAGCAACCTCTGACTTCTGTAAAGGATTTGTCAAATTGTGCAGGTTCTCGTTGTATAATTAAATATGTATTGCTTTTGGCGCTCGCAGCAAACAAAAAAATGTTTTGCTGTAAGAACCTGTGCTATGCTGGAAAAGTAAAGGTTCGCTTTCCTACAGCACCTCACTCTACGCACAGGTAATCCATAAAAAAGCGGAAAGCCTTGTTAGTTAAATATTTGCAAAATTAATCCAATCAACATGGAGTGTATGGCTCAGCAAGTAATTCACCCGATGGTGAAGTTGCAACGTCAGGTGGGCTCGCTTGTAACGTCTAATCTGCTCAAGCCCACCGACAGTATCTGGAAAATCGCCCTGCTTTACGGCGAAGAATGGTCTTACTGGAAAAAAGAATTGCTGGACTTTGGCTTCACAATGCAAGATCCGGTAAGCGAACTGCTAGCAGTAGAAGCCTGGGAAGATGAATAGTGATAGCGGTTTGCAGCCGTATGAGGTATAGCTGGAATGCGCTAGCGGCAGCATTAATGGTGCGCGCTTGACCAACCTTCGCCTTTTGGCTTTCCAACACTTCGCTGGCAATCCGCTGTAATTGTCCAGTGGTCAGTGGTATTCGCTGGTGCAACTGACGTGGCAAAACTGGATTTGACGGATAAATCAACAACGCAAATGCTATAGCGGTTTGCAGGCTGATGAGGTACGGCGAAAGTCTGTGTAGGGGCAGCATTAATGCTGCCTGCACACCAAGAGCAACCTCAATCATTTGCCATCCGCTATAATTCCTCGCTTGGGTGCGCTTGACGCCCCGTCAGGCTGACATGGCTTAGAGGCAATCGGCTAAGGCGATCGCTAGTTCCATTGCGGTTTGGTAGCGATCGCTCGGATTCGGCTGAGTCACCCGCAAGATCGCTGCCCGCAACTGGGGGGCGATCGTGGGGACGTTTTCCAGATCGAATCGATAAGCCCGCCCCTGGGCGCGATAAAACTTGTGGGGGCCCTCACCCGTGAGCAGAAAAATTAGCGTTGGCCCAATCGCGTAAAGATCGGATTGGGTTACTGGCTGTCCCCGGTCTTGTTCCGGGGCGCTGTAGCCTTCTGCGCCGATGCGAGTCCCCAAAGGCGTGCCGATTTCTTTCACCGCCCCAAAGTCCAGCACCACGATGTGATTGTCTCGCGTCCTCACCATCAAGTTCGCGGGTTTAATATCGCGGTGGATCAGTGGGGGATCTTGCCGGTGGATGTATTCCAGCACCTCGCAGGTTTGGATCATCCAGGCGATGGCTTGGTGAGGCGGCACCGGGCCTAAGTTGAGAACGCGCTTTTCCAAATCCTGACCGTGGACTAACTCCATTGCCAGGTATTTCTTACCGCCTTCGACAAAAAAATCATAGAACTGAGGAATCCCCGGATGGTGGAGCGACTTAAGCGTGCGCGCTTCTCGTTCAAACAGTTCTTGGGCTTTGGCAATTTCAGCCATGTCAGCATTCATTTCCTTTAGCACCAGCAACTTGCCCGCACCGGGACTGGAAATAAAGGCACTACCAGGGACTGGTTGGTTACCCTGTTTCCAAGCGAGATAGGTGGTGCCCATTCCTCCCTGTCCTAAGCTCCGCAATACTTGATATTGACGGATTTTACGGTCAACCTTGAGGGGTTGACCGCAGTGGATGCAAAACAAGTTGTCGGGGGAATTGCCCGCGTGTGTGCAACTCGGTGGGATAGTAGGGGATAGGAAACCAGAACTGAACTGAAGCGACTGGATTTGAATCTTGAGTCGCGGGCCTCCTTGGGCTAATTGCAGCAGGGAACCATCTGTCACCCAAGCTTGAGACACCAAGACGCCATCGATAAAAGTGCCGTTCGTGCCTTGATTAACCAGACGCCAAGCCGAGGAAAGCAAGCGTCCTGATTTCGAGGTGGCGTTGTCGATGCGCCGCAGTTCCAGATGATGGCGGGAAACGCGATTATCGTTGAGAACCACGTCATTATCTGGGGATCGCCCAATGCGAATCACACCAGAGCGCTCGAAGCGCCACTGTTGTAGTTCGCCATCTGGGTTTTGGGGATGTAAGAGGGTCAGCGTGACCACATCAGAAAATCCCATTAGTTAGTTATTATTTAGTCGTCAGTTGTCAGTTGGAAAGCGAGATACATGTTTGCGACACGCTGCGGGTGTAGCGTATCGCTGAAGCGATAGCGATAGCTTCACGGCAAGCGTTGCCGTTCCCCGTACCGAGTAGAGCGGAACCCGAAGGGTAGGCTAGGGTAGCTATCGCTGCAAAAATCGCCTTTGTAACGATATTTTTTGCTGCTTGGCTCAAGATTATCTGATCGGAGCAGTCCCGACTGACCGCTGACCGCTGACAATCAGCCATTACTAAATTTAGCTTGCTCTAGATCCGGTCGGACTTTCGCCCGGATCAAAACAGCGGTGATGTTGTCGTGACCGTTGTACTGGTTAGCCAGTTCAATCAGATCGTTAGCACCCCGGTCAAGGTTGTTGCGGGAACTGATCAGGGGTTTGAGGTGAGTTTGCCAATTTTTTTCCACCAGGTCATTATCCGAAAGGCCATCGGAACACAACAGCAGTAGGGTATCTTCGTCTAGTTCAAAAAATTGTACGTCGGGGATGACGAATTGCGCGTTGCGCGGGCCTAAAGCTTGGGTGAGTTGGTAGGCGTCGGGACGGGTATAGGCGATTTCGGGAGCGACTCCCCGGGCAATTTCTCGCTGACCCACTTCGTGATCTACCGTCAGCTGCTCTAGACCAGAGGTGCGACTGATGCGGTAGAGGCGACTGTCTCCTACGTGGGCGATCGCGACAGTAGTATCTTGAACCAAGACCATAACCAGAGTGGTTCCCATCCGTCCGCTACCAGAGCGGGCATCCTGTTGATTCAGGTCGAACAGCGCTTGATTGGCGTGCAGCACGCCTTTGCGAATGCAGTCTTCGTCGGGTAGTTGGTCTTGCCACTGAGTTTGAAAGTATTCGAGCAGAGTTTTTACCGCCAAGGCGCTGGCGACCTCACCCCCAGCATGTCCCCCCATGCCATCGCAGAGGATATAAAGCCCTTTTGCCTGTACGGTTCGACCGAAGGGGTTTTCCAGCTTGCTGATTTGGGTTTGAATACCAAAGTAGTCTTCGTTGTGCCGCCGCGATCGCCCTACATCTGTGCGACCTGCATCTTCCAAGCTGAGCAACTGCATCGGCAGAACTACTGTGGGTGCATCTTCGCCGCCCTCACCACCACCTGGATATGGATGCAGTTGCGTAGTCTTAGGCGGCTCTGGTATGTCTTCAAATTCTGGCTCTAAGTTGGGATCGGGATCGAGGGGAAGCATAGCTGAGGGTAGAGTCAGGTCGGTTTGAAGTTCGCTGGCAATTTCGTCTAGGCGCGATCGTAGCTGATCAATGCTGCCAATTGTATCTGCCTGAAGGTCGCTCATTAGCTGGCCCATTGAGCCCAGCAGCGTCCTTCCGGTTTGCCGAAATAGATGCTGCCAGACTTGCCCTAAACTTTGTAGCGTTAGGGTTTTACCTGGAGGGTCTTCATACAACTGTTGCAGCACTAGGGTATGGTCTTCATCTACCCGCAAATTCGTCAACAGCAGCAGGCTTTGACGACAATTGAAGCGTTCTGTGGCTGACCACAAAGATGCCATATCGTAGAGTATGTGCAACAGCTGCATTTGGGGAATCTGGTCATCGCCCCACAGGTCTAATAGATAACCCCAATTAGGGTGGTGTTCTAGCAATATTACTTGCGTCCCGTTACTAATCCAAGCATCGTGAACTCTTGGGATCGCTGAGTTGAACTGCTCTTTTAGCTCCAAATAGGGTAGCGCGATCGCTGGTATGGTACTTGCTTCCTGGTGATTGAAATTTGAGCCAGCGTCGTTGCTCTCAATGTTCTGCCGTTGCACAAGTAGCACCTCCAGGGGAGACGCTTGCAGGGGCAAGAGATCCAACACTCTCGCTACCTGGATTGATGAGTCATTTACCAGCTTCATCGGTTCTAAGAGTTGATAGCGCCCCTGGGAATCTAAATAAGCCACCATTTCCGAGTCGGATGGCGAGAGCGGTTCGCCACTGTTCCCCAAAGCGGTAAAATTTACAGCGTTCGTCCCTGTCAGATTGGTGTCCGGGGGCAACATTGGCACCTGATTATCTGGCGTTTGGTACCCCGTCACAATAGAATTGATTGGTTTTTCTGGGATCAGATCTGGTGCTGGCAGCGGGGAGGCGTTGTTTGCTGCGGTTTCTGGGATCGAGGTGTTGGTCGAATCAAACTTGAGCGGTTCAACGTTAAGAGACGGGCTAAATTTTTCAGACTCAAGATTGTTGAATGAAAATGGTGGCGAATCACTCGGACGCTTCAAGATCGCCCACCACAGGGTTCCGGTGAAAGCACCGCAATTGTGGCAATTTTCGGCACTGTAGGTGACAGAGGTGCCGCATTCCGGACAGGTTTTGTGGGTCAGGGAGGTGCCGCACTGTTGACAGAACTTGTTGGTATCCGGGTTTTCAAACTGGCATTGGGGACAGATAAGCATTTTGGGGATTTCCTCTATTCCCAGGGTGAGCCTTTTAATAGTTTTTGACTTTTTTGGGGCAGGTTGGCGATATTTTACTTCCCAAAATTATGTCTCACGGCGCTGCCCGCGCCGAGTTTTGAGTTAAGTTACTTAAAACTATTAACCTATAACTCAACACATATAATTTTTCTGCGAGCATGGCTCTGTGTCCAGGTTAACTAATATAACCAGGACTGGTGTCAGCGAGCGTTCGCGCAGCGTGCCTTTGGCATATCCCGTTGTGCTTGGAGTTTACAGTCTAGCGGGTTTGCTGGTAACGCTCTGGCTGCGAGAATCCTAGTGGGTATGGTTATGCACCAACAATCGGATCGCAACGGACTTGGCAACACTTGCGCGACTTGGAAGGGGGAGCGGGAATAATCTTCCTCCGTACCAACTAAAATTAACGAAGTCAACGCCGCACCTTGGGATCGCAGGTGACCGTTAACCGCACCCAACCCTACTAACAATTTTCATGCTTTTCGATCTAAATCCTGAATTTTTATCCAATTTCCTCTATCCTATAGCCGACAAAGGCTTAGCAATTGTTTGAGTTCGGTGCTGGTGAGGTCGCGCCACTGACCCGGTTCTAGACCCTTGAGGCGCAGGTGAGCGAGCGTTACCCTGACCAGTCGCAGGGTGGGAAATCCTACCGCTGCTGTCATTCGCCGCACTTGACGGTTGCGCCCTTCTGTGAGTGTTATTTCTAACCAAGCGGTGGGTACGTTCTTGCGAAACCGGATCGGGGGATCGCGCGGTGGTAGTTGGGGATCTTCTGGCAATAAATGCACTTTGGCGGGTCGGGTGCGGTAATCTTGAATATCGACGCCAATTCGCAGTTGGTTTAAGGCGGCGTCATCTGGAATGCGTTCCACCTGCACCCAGTAGGTGCGTTCGTGCTGGTATTTCGGATCGCTCAACTTATGCTGAAGTAAACCATCATTGGTCAGCAGCAGCAACCCTTCGCTATCTCGATCTAAGCGCCCCACTGGATAAACATCGGCAACTGGAATGTAATCTTTTAGCGTGCGCCTTTTTGTCCCACCGGGATCCCTATCGCTGAACTGGGTTAAAACGTCATAGGGTTTGTAAAACAGCATGTATCTTTTGGTCATGGGAAAAGTTAAACTTTTTACCAATTACCAATTAGCAATTTTGTGGAAGACTTTTAAGATCGCACGTGTCAAAATCAAAGGCAAGTGCAGTAGCATCCCCAAACCTGTATGGCACAATTGCGAGAATCTATCGCTCAACATTACCACGAGCGTACTAAATACGACCCAGAGACAATATCGACAAAAAGTCAGGGGTTAGACTGGTCAAAACAACCCTCACCTTTTAAAGAATACAAATTTGGCACAACCTTTGACCTCAAACCCTATCTGAAGGACACCTTAGAGTCAAAAAATCCATCCGACACTCATCGGTGGTGGCGGCGTCTATCACGGTTGCTGTTTTGCAGCTATGGCTTAACCGCTAGAGTGCCGACGATGTTCGCAGAACCATTGTATCTGAGGTCAGCACCTTCTGCTGGGGGATTGTATCCGGCGGAGGTTTATCTAATCTCCCGCGGTACGCCGCTACTACCGCCAGGACTTTACAACTACCAGTCTAAAACCCATTCGCTGATTCATTTTTGGGAAGATAGCGTCTGGACTGCGTTGCAGGAAGCTTGTTTCTGGCATCCGGTTTTAGAAGCTACTCAACTAACACTCGTGACGACAGCTATATTCTATCGCTCGGCGTGGCGCTACCAAGACCGCGCTTACCGGCGAATTTTCTTGGATACGGGGCATTTACTGGGCAATATTGAATTAGCTGGCGCGATCGCTCAGTATAGGCCCCACTTAATCGGTGGATTCGCAGATGAGGCAGTCAACCAATTACTTTACCTCAACTCGGAGCAGGAAGGAGCGATCGCGGTTATTCCCCTGGCAGATTTGCTCGATGTGAAACAAAACTTGCCCCTGGCGCCGACAACCTTGCCAACACCTCCTCAAATCGATTATCCTAATCTGCTGGATGGGGAATTGCTCCCATACTTCCATCGGGCAACCCAGATCGAGTTGTCGCCTTCAGCGCCCCAAATTCCCGCTGTTGTCGAACCAGAAAAATCCCTGGAAGATAAGTATAATTTTCCTTTTTGTTTGAAGGTTTCGACACAAACATCCCCGATTGACTGGGGAGAAAATTTGCAGGCGCTGGAAAATACTATTCTCCGCCGTCGTTCTACTCGTTCCTATACAGGGGCGAATTTGACCCTGGATGAATTGAATGCTTTGCTTGATTTCACCTATCAACCCCAACACTATATCGATGGCGGTTTGGATGCTTCGCCCGACTATTTTGATTTGAGTTTAATCGAGACGTTTATCGCCGTGTCTGGGGTGGATGGTTTGGAAGAAGGTTGTTACTATTACGCGCCTCTTGCTGAGGAATTGCGACAAATTCGCTTTAAAAACTTCCGCCCCCAACTGCATTATCTGTGTTTGGGACAAGAGTTGGGACGGGATGCGGCGGCGGTGTTGTTCCATACGGCAGATCTGAAACAGGCAGTAGCAAAACATGGCGATCGCGTTTACCGCTACCTCCACATGGACGCCGGTCATTTGGGACAACGGCTGAATTTAGCCGCCATTCGCCTCAATTTGGGCGTTAGCGGCATCGGCGGTTTCTTCGACAACCAGGTCAACGAAGTCTTAGGTATTCCTGCGGATGAAGCGGTGCTTTACATCACCACCCTGGGGCGTCCGCGATCGCAATAAGCAATGGGTGAGACGGCATTTTACAACCTTTGGTATAGACCAAAAGTAGGGGCGGGTTTTACCAACCGTACCCGTGTCACCACTTGCATATGCTGTAAAGCTTGCCCCTACTATAAGCAGAAACCCAAAACCGCCGATCGGCCTTGTCAGGAATATCCGTAAAAATGCGGTTTTTTTGGCAAGTCTGTCAATTTTTTGGATATAAGTAGGTTTTTTTAAATAAAAATGTCAAGTTTTTTGGCTGGATTTGGCGATTTCTGGGTTTACCACCGTAATATCACCTACTTTTCTCTCGGATAACGCCCTCGATCTCTGGCTCAAATTAAATGTAAATTATTTAGTATTTGTGAATTAACGGATAAACAGACCGGGTGATTTAAAGATTAAGTAAAGAAAGTCTAGGGTTGCATTTTTTATATTTTTATGCTTTAAACTAATATAAAGGGCAAAATTTCAGGTAGCAAATTTACGGAACCATTTGAGGTTATTACATCCTATCAATGCTTTCTAAAGTAAAGAGTGGGTATAATTACCAAACGGAAAAATACAGAAATCCCTAAAATTAAGTAAAGTTACTAGATGTTGGCGACTAGAGAAATCAAGGACTAAGCTCGATATAGGGAACAACGATCTCCAGATGTTAGAACCGCTCCCCAACCTAGCCGGTAACAAAATCAAAGCTCGGTAGAAGTATATAGGTTCTATCTGGTGAAAAATCAACAACGCTGCCTGTAAACTATCTTTTGCCGTTAAGTTTTGAACTCGGAAATCGGAAATTAGATGGGGTGTTATGAGTAAAGTTTTGGTTGTAGATGACAGTCCGATGCAACGGGAGATGATCTCAAGAGTGCTGAAAAACGTAGGGATAAACGTTACGGTGGCTAGCGATGGGTTGGAAGCGCTAGAGCAAATTCAGCAGAATTGTCCAGATTTAGTAGTTCTGGACATCGTGATGCCTCGGATGAACGGTTACGAAGTTTGCCGCTGGCTGAGAAGCAACTTAGGCGAAAATTTACCCGTGGTGATGTGTTCGAGTAAGCGAGAAGAATTCGATCGCTACTGGGGTATAAAGCAGGGTGCAGATGCTTATATTGCTAAGCCTTTCCGCCCCCAAGACTTGGTAATGACGGTGAAGCAATTGTTGCGGGTTAGGTAATGGCAGATTGAGGATGGCAGATTGCAGATTTAAAGTAAATCTAAAATCTAAAATCTAAAATCTAAAATTCCCTATTTCCCAATACAAAACCGGCTAAAAATTCGGTCGAGAACTGATTCGGTGACTTCCTCGCCCGTGATTTCTCCCAAAGCTTGAATTGCACCCCGTAAGTCAATTGTCCAAAAATCGAGGGGCAGTTGATTGGCTACAGTTGTTTGCACTTGTTGTAAAGATGTTCGGGCGCGGGTTAAGGCAGCGGCTTGTCGTTGATTGATTGCCACATCGAGGTCGGCGGCTTGGAGGTTCCCGGTTTGGACGGCTGCTAATATTGCTTTTTCTAAGGCATCTATCCCTTGGTTACAGGCAGCAGCGGTAAAGATTTTGGATTGGGGAATGCAGATTTTGGATTGCAGAATTTGTTTTTGAGTTTCGTCGATTAAATCGGTTTTGTTAATAACTAAAATAACCGGACGGTGTTGGATTCTTTCGTAGATTTCTTGGTCGTCTTTTGTCCAACCTGCTTGGGCGTCAATCGTAAGTAAAACTAAGTCGGCAGCAGAGGCTACATTGCGCGATCGCATCACTCCGATCTGTTCTACCACATCTGCCGTCTCGCGAATCCCGGCTGTATCCAGCACTTGTACCGGGATGCCCCCAACGACTAGCTGGGATTCTACAACGTCCCGCGTCGTGCCGGGCAGGTCGGTGACGATGGCGCGATCGCACTTACTCCAAGCATTCAACAAGCTGGATTTTCCCACATTGGGACGCCCGACGATCGCCACTTTTAACCCAGTCCGCAATAATTCTCCTTGCCCCGCCGTTGCTAAAATTCCCTCGACTGCTGCTAAAACTTGCCCTATTTGCCCTTTTATTGCCGCTTCATCCAAGGGTGGCAAGTCTTCCTCAAAATCTATCCTCGCTTCTATTTCTGCCAGGATATCAAGGCAGGTAGCCCGTAATTGACGAATTGGTTTGGCTAATTTCCCCTGTAACCCAGCCAGTGCCATTTGGGCTGCTTGCTTTGATTTCGCCCCTACCAAGTCGGCTATACTTTCGGCTTGAGTCAGATCTAACCGTCCGTTTAAAAATGCCCGCAGGGTAAATTCTCCCGCTTGTGCCAACCTCGCCCCAGCTGCGATACACAATTGCAGCACTTGCTGGACTGCGGCAATCCCGCCGTGACAGTGGAACTCTACCACATCCTCGCGGGTGTACGAACGAGGGGCTTTCATTATTAATAGCAATGCTTCATCTACCACCTGCTTTGTCTGGGGGTGGCGGATATAGCCGTAAAGGATGCGGTGACTTTCCCACACTTGACTCCCTGGTGCGTGGAAGATCGCTTTGGCTATTGCCATTGCTACCGCACCCGATACGCGCACGATACTAACGCTACCTTGTTGGGGGACAACCGCGGTAGCGATCGCTGCTATTGTATCCCCTGTCCCCAGCGTCATAGTTGCTATTTTTTCCCTTTTGTGGTATTGGAAACTTCTTCCCGCACCAGCATTAACCCGTACAATTCGCCTAACGTATAAATTTCCCCCGTTTCGGGATTTTGGGGTTCTAGGGCCACCCGTAAAGTTTCCAAGGTGTCAGCCTGTATTTTGGTGACAAACCCATTTTCTATGCCATTTGCCGTGCTAGCAGGCAAGCCGCAATAGGCTTGTAATTCTTGCAGACTCCAGCCCTTGGCTTCTCTGGCGTTGCGAAGGATTTCGCCAACTCGCATTACTCCCTGAGAGTCGAATCGATATCGACCTATCGTTTGCCGCACTCGACCCTTTCCCCCAGTCTTCAACTGCATCAACCTAGTGTTAACTCGACCTATCTATCCATTATTGTAGGCCACCAACCCCCTTGACAAGCGGCGATATATCGCATATACTATATGACAAAGCAAAAAAGTCGTCTGTACCCGGAGAGATGATTTTTGTGCTTGACGCAAAGAAACGGCAAGGAGAGAATGACAATGACTCGTAAAAAATGCCAGAAAAGTGCAAAGCGCTCAAAAAACCAAAGTCTGATTACTGCGGGGAAAATCAGCCCGATTAAATGGAATATTTCTCAAAGCGAGGCTGAAATAGCACTTAAAGAATTTGGTATCCCCGTGTTAGAAATAAAGCGGGTAACGTGCCTGAAACATCAGGTATGCATATCCTATTGGAATACAGAAGGGAAAGTTTGCAGTTCGTTTTTCAGCTATCGAATTTTTGAGCGTTGGCAGAAGGCGGTGGAAGAAGTAATTGCGGCTTGCTGCACTGTTGAAGAATGGGAAAATTTGGGGGATATAATTCAGTACGAGCTGATAAAGTTCTTGTATCCTGTAGAAATGGCGAATCAGATTTGGGATGCCTTGCTCGGTCGCTGGTATCCGATTAAAGCCACAAAGCGGATGTTAGAAGAATTAGCAGATATGGAGATGGCTCAATTGAGCGATGCGCGCGCCTAAAACTTTGCCTATGTAAAAACTGCTCTTAATCCTCTACTAATTGTGGCTGGAATAACGGATATATGAGTCTCGTACTCAAAGATATGCGTTATCAGTTCCAGATGGTTATATTGCCTATCTTAGCCATCGCCTGGAAACCGGCGACCATAGGTTCGCTTTCCCTGGAACCTACTGACATGAAGCCAATAGCTGATAAACCAGTATTGTTGGCGGCAAACTCCCTTTCATACTGGAGAATCGCTGCATCATCCCAGCATACAGTTGGGCTGCCAATGATATAACGCCGAAAAGTATGAGGTTGGTGGAATAACACGTAAAGTGGGAACAACCCACCAAATGAAACACCGCATATAGCGCTATCTTCAGGAATAGTTCTGTAAGTTTTATTGACAAAAGGCATTAGTTATTGGCAAATAAATTGGAGAAAATTTGCCGCTTTACCTGAACCAACATATGCGAGAGCATCAGGTTGTACAGCTTTAAAAGTTTCTGATGGTATAGTCTCGCGTCCTCAAAGCTGCTTTGTGCAAAACTATCGATTGGATAGCCAATACCAACAACGATAATTTCAGGTATTTCCTTTAGTATCGCCAGAAAGCGATCTGTCTCTGTAACCGTGGTAAAGCACAGGATAAGCTTTGCCAGAATTAGCATACCTGTGCGGAAGAGCAACAAAGATGCGGAATTCTGGCTCGACATTTAATGACGAGATCGACAACATCTCTGTATTAGGGATTGTGACTTGCGGACTTTGTGTTGACACAGTTCCCGACTTCGACTTACTCCGGAAGATACAATATTTGTACAACAGTTAGCGGTGCAACAGATAGCGCCTATTCCGGTTAAACCTCTGGGATCGCGGCTGGGTGTAGCGGTAATATTAAGGTTTGTGAAGGTAAAATTGAATAGGAGATGGCTTTTTTAGCCTTGCTGAAAAGTCCGTCCTGCCGTTCTGGAGAATGACTCGAAGAGGTGTACCGTGACTGTAAACTGCGCCGTAGACTGCGTCAACGGTTGCGTTCTGGGGGACAAATGCCCTAATAAGGAACATGCAGCCGAAGCATCAAAGTTCATCAGCGAGACTTCGTTGGATAAAATGCTGGAAATTGCTCAGGAAGCCTTGAGAAAGAAACTCTCCCAACCGCCGAAATGGGTTTTTCCCGACGAGCAAAAATAGTTGCATGGGGCGGGTGTGCTCTTGTGCAGGTGGGATTGTCAGAGAGATTTAAGGCAAGATTATCGTTTCCAGGCTAAAAGCAAGTTTAACTTGCCTGGCAAACTTCCCCACTCGCCGTTAGCGGTGGTGATGCTGCTTCGACTCTGGGAGAGCTGTGAATCTCTCTTGGAATAAACGAACAATTCTGGTAAGCTTGTATTGGTTAACAGCCCACCGATTGAGAGTGAAATTCAGGCTTTGCCGGGACCTCCAAAATTCGGGAAATATACAAAAAACATTCAAAGTTCGTTTGTTGAGTAGTACGCCTGGACACGACAAAACAGAAACAACCTGTGGGAGTCGATCTACCAGGGAAAGAACCAAAAGGTTCGATCTAGGTAAGTCGCGTTGCTCCAGGAAAACCTAATCGTGAGATGGGGAATCCCCATCCGCCAGGAGCGGTGGGGAGAATGTCAAATCCTCTCGCCATTTTCTAACCGCTCTAATAAAGCAGAGGCTGTTTCGCGCCAACGTTGGCGATAGGTGGCATCTTCTGGCTTACCTGTGAGGCTGCGTCCTTTTAATTGGGGGTATTTCCGATAGAATAAGGCGTCCACTTTACTGTTAAATTCTACTTCTGGAATTCCCAATGCTTGGCGGCGCTTGACAATTTCATTTAATTGTGCTATATCTTCTTGACCTGGAGATGGGGATGGCAGAGAAATCGGCGGTAAAGAGACGGGCAAGGATATACTGGGAGGTTGCCAGCGGGAAATACCGGAAACGCCGGTGTTGACGAAAGTCCAGACTTTGACTAAACCCCAAGCGCCCATTCCCAGCAGCAACACCAATAACATGCTTTGAAAAGCTGCTTGCAAGTTAGCCAAAAGATCGTTGTTGATGGGAGACTGGGGAGAGTTTGGCGGACGCATTTTTGTCGTGGTGGGACCAGAAACAACCCTGGTGAGGTGGCGCTGTATGCGTCCGACAAAATTCACCGTTTGCATCTGGGAGACGGCGTGGGTAGCAACTGACCACAGTTTGGGACTAACGGCGGGGGTGGGGGCGGGGGCGGGGGAAGAAAGGTTAAGGTTAGCGGAATTTAATGCTTGCAGGACATCTGCGGCGGTAGAGTAGCGATCGCGCGGTCGATTCGCCAACATTTTATCTACCAGATTGCCCAAACCCGAACTCACACTCACATGTTGGCGCCATTGCCAAGCTACCTTAGAACTATCGTAAAGCGCTTTCGCATCTTTACCCGTCAGCAATACCAGTACCGTCACCGCCAGCGAGTACAAATCGCTACTAGGAAAAGCTTGCCCGTGTTGAATTTGTTCCTGGGGAGCAAAACCTTCCTTACCCAACAGCGTCATCATCGGGCGTCCGGTAGACTGGGAAATAATCGTAGTTGCTGCTTGCTTAACCGCCCCAAAATCAATTAATACCGGCAACTTGTCCCCACTCCGCTGAATCAGGTTTTCCGGCGAGATATCGCGATGCACTACGCCCAACGAGTGAATGTACTGCAATACTGGTAAAATTTGCCGCAATAATTGGACAACTTCCGCCTCGCTAAATCGCTGCTGGGGGTGGGACTGTAACAACTCGGTATAAGTTTGACCTTCGACGTAATCTTGGACTAAAAATAAAGCTTCTCTATTTCCCACATTCATCCGCATTAACTCGCGGAAGCGCGGAATTTGCTCGTGTTGCAGTTTATACAGCACCCCCGCTTCGCGCTTGAACAATTCTTCAGCTTTTCGCACCTCGCGGGGGTCTTGTACTTGAGGCGCAAATTCCTTTAAAACGCAATACTCATTGTAGCGATTGAGGTCTTCAGCTAAGTAGGTGCGCCCAAAGCCACCATACCCCAATTCGCGCACGATGCGATAGCGCTTTTCTAAAGTTGACCCAGCGGTAAGCGGCGAGGATTTTAACATGCTTGACACCCAGGCAGAGAGTCGGACGGTAAAATAGACAATTTTAAACCTACATTGATTGGATACAGGGACAGGCGTACCCAATCCGGTCGATCTATTTTAGATTTTGGATTGTAGATTTTGGATTGTCTGGTTGGGGGAGTACAGATTTTAGATTGACCCCTTCCAGGGTGGGTGCATTCAAGGTATATTACAGCATCGTCTGTGTGCGCTTTTCAAACTGTAACGATCTGTAGGGTGCGTTATCAGCGGAGTACGGCACCTAAAACAGAATAGTTGGTTGGGTTTTGTTACTCAACCCAGTCAGAAACCGGGTTTCTTTAGTTTATTTTCCGGCAATCTGACGCAGTTGAGCAGATTCTTCTAAGATTTCTTCCACGCCTTTTTCTTCAATTCCCTTGACGTAGTTGATTTTAATTTCTTCTAACATGTCTACGAGTAAAGCTTGAAGTTCTTGGGTATTTTCCTGCTTCTGTAACTCAAATTCCAAGACAGTTTGAAATTTTTTGACTAGACGCGCAGCGATTGCGGTGACTTCTGGATCTTGCAGGGCGGTTTCTAAGGTATTTTGGGTAGTTTGAGAAAGGGATTTGGCTAAATTTTCGCTCAAATGGTGGGGGAGTTGATTTAAACCGGGGAGATTTTGAAGTTGTTTGTAAATGGGAGATTGCTTGAGAATTATTTCAATAATCTGATGGACTAAAGCTTGGAGTTCAGGTTGAATTTTAGGCATAACATCGTAGACGCTGAGGTAGATGAGACGGGAGGCGATCGCTTGCAGTTCGTCGGTATTATTCACCGTAATATAAGCGCGGCGAGATGAAGACTGAAATAGCCACCTCGTCGCATCACCCCGCCCAATTGCTTCTTGCATTTGGTTGACGATTTCCACTCCCACAACTTCAGTCATTTCTCCGGCAAAGTTTGCCACAAAATCGCGGTTTATTTGTTGGCGAATGGGTTCTAAATTGATTAAATCGGTTTGTTGCAGTCTGAGGGTTACTGGAATAACTCTCACCCATCGCCCAAAGGGAAACAGTAAGAAAATATCGTACCACCGCCTTAGCATTGCTTCGAGTAAGTTTAATCCGGGATTTTGGCGACTGACGGCGATAGTGCGGACTAGGAAATCCAGGGCGAATAGGGTAACAAATGGTAGGTCCAGTTGCCAAAAATCATCGATAAACTTGCCATTGGTTCCCAAACCGCGATAGTAGTTGGTTTCCATCAGCGGTTTAACTTCGGTATTAAAGAAATCGAGTTCTTTTTGCCAACCTGCTTGGGAGAGATAAGCTTGAGTCCACAAGGTATCAAAAGCAGCGTGGATGGAGTTTTTATGAGTGCGATCGCGTATAATATTTTTAATCTTTTCTAACTGCCCGCTTTTATTCGCCAGCGCAAATGGATTTTCTTCAATCAAGCGGTTACTCAACAATCGCAATTGACCCAGGGAAGTTTCTACCTCCGGCGAATCTAAATTAGTTGGCTTTAGCTGCGCTGACAATGCATTTACCTGGTTAAGATATCTCTGGGTATCTCGATGGGGTTCAATTCCCTTGACTTGGTCGTAGACTTGAGTCAGTTTAGGAGTATATTGCAGGTAAAAATCCCGCCAGGGAATGTAACTGAGGTCAAAAAAGACTAAAATTAAATTAATTAAGGCTATCATTGCCATCAATCGCGATAACCAAAGGAATCGACGGACAGGAGATTGGTTGATAGCGAGATTTGATGTCATAGGGTAATTTTAGCTGGAAATTTGCCATTAAAGCTTGACGGTCAGTATAAATCAACTCCGATCCCTGGCGGGCGAGACGCCCACCCCACAAGAGAGTAGCAATTTGTGTCGGGTGGGCATCCTGCCCGCGCGACAATAGAAGATAGTAGCAATTTGTGTCGGGTGGGCATCCTGCCCGCGCGACAATAGAACAGAGTAGCAATTTGTGTCGGGTGAGCATCCTGCCCGCGCGACAATAGAAGATAGTGGCAATTTGTGTCGGGTGAGCATCCTGCCCGCGCGACAATAGAAGCAATAGAACAGAGTGGCAATTTGTGTCGGGTGGGCATCCTGCCCGCGCGACAATAGAAGCAATAGAAGATAGTAGCAATTTGTGTCGGGTGGGCATCCTGCCCGCGCGACAATAGAACAGAGTAGCAATTTGTGTCGGGTGAGCATCCTGCCCGCGCGACAATAGAAGAT
>NZ_JBHFNP010000131.1:0-185781 GCF_041929235.1 Microseira sp. BLCC-F43 | reverse complement strand
TTTGGTGGTTGGGGCACAGCAATAGAAAACCTTCTCGTTAACGGCAATGTCGATTGATGCCGTATCATATCCTTTGGTGGTTGGGGCACAGCAATAGAAAACCTTCTCGTTAACGGCAATGTCGATTGATGTTCCCTACTAGGATCTTTGACTGGTTCTACTTGCACAAATGTTGAGTTTGCCAAGGATGGTAAGGAATTCTATTAGGTGCAGAAGCTGTGAGAACAACTTGGCCTTTTTCGTTGGTGTACCACCCAGTTGCTTCTACAATCTCCGTAGAAGTTGCGTTCTGGGTAGCTGTTCTGTATTAGATCCCAGATTCTCTTCCTCTCCCCGTCCCCGCGTCCCCGCATCAGAGCGTCCTTCTGTATTAATTGTCACCAAATCAACTAAAAAGGCGTCAGGACTGAGGGGTTCATCGGGACTCGGTGGAATGCCCCCGCGTCCAGTCACAACAAATGAACTCCGCCTTGCTTGGCGCGAACACTGTTGATCTACAATTCCGGTAATATCGACTACATTTTCTGGCAAGGCAATCAATCCGGCACTGGGGTCGATATCGGGGGTATTAATTGCTACTGTGCCGCTTAATTCCGAGTTGGCACCCGTGGCGGTGATGTCGCTGATTGAAGTTTCCTCCTGTCTAAATTGAGTGCCAAAGATACCTTGGGTATCGATCGTAACTGTACCGCCACGGAAGTCGGTAGAGTTGGCGGTGATGTCGCTATTTTCTAAGGCGGCGATTGCATCACTATCAATGATGATATTTCCACCAATATTATTGCTGCCTCTGGCATTCGTGGTAATTGTACTATTGCGGTGCAAAATTAAACTGTTAGAACGTAGGTTGATATTACCTTCATTGCCAACTGTATCGGCGCAAAGTGAAGTATTGTTATCCAAACTCACTGCATCGGCATCGATATTGATGTTGCCTGCATTACCAAAGCCTTCAGCAGTAACGCTGAGGCGATCGCCATTGGTGAGAGAAAGCGATGGCGCTGTAATCTCAATTCCCCGTGCATCTCCCACCGCACCAAACTCGACTCTACTCGATGCCTGACTGGGTTTGGTTTCAAAGCTGCCGTCAAAAATAGCACTATCGCGCAGATTGATTCTAATCGTGCCTGCATTCGCTTCACCAAAAGTACTAGCGGTTAATTCTGTACCATTTGTGACACTGAGACTAGCTGCGGTAATGTCGATATCACCCCCATTACCGATGGCACGAGAAGAGACTCGCGTACCTACTGAAGTAGAAAATAAATCAGCATCAATACCAAAGCGGATAGCGCCATCAATCGAAACGCGATCGCTGGATCGAATTATAATATCTCCTGCATCCCCTTGTCCGAATGTGCTGGTACTTAAAGTAGCGCCATTACGAAGAGTCAGAGAACCCGTATTAATTTCAATATTGCCTCCTATTCCCTTTAATTGAGTATCCTCTTCATCGGGTTCTGTCGTGCTAAAAATTACCCCAAAATTGTCTTGACCTATCCCATCTAATACAATCGTGTCGCGGGCAACAATCCTAATCAAACCTGCATCTCCATTGCCAAAAGTACTAGCACTGATTTGATCGCCATTGCTAACAATAAGATCTCCTGTATTAATCTCAATCTTGCCACCATTTCCTTGAGCATCTTCTGCGACACCGCTTTCAATTCTTGTTGGGAGTCCTAATCCAGATGACCCTTCAGTTCTAATTCCATCAGCAGTGAATGTGTCGCGAATTGCAATTCTGATATTGCCAGCATTCCCGTTTCCTCTAGTCAGACTGGAAATAGTCGATCCACCTGATATAGATAATACCCTTGTGGTTATCTCAATATCGCCGCTATTTCCTACCCCTTGCGAAGCTACGCTACTAACAATCCCATTGTTGTTTTCCAGAGACAGGGTATCATCGAGTGCGATGGCAATTTTTCCCGCATTTCCTTCTGCTATCTTACTGGCAGACAATACAGCATTATTAGACAGCAAAAGCGACTGGGCGCTGATATTAATATTCCCGCTATTACCATTCACTCCCCTGGTGTTATTTCTGATATCGCTACCCTGAGTTAATAACACAACTCCTGTAGCGTTAATATCAATATTGCCTCGAGTTCTTTCGGGTGGCCCAAATCCTTCAACTCCTGTAAATAAGCCGCTTGCTTGACGCATTTCTAAATTGCGGGTGTTGATAGCAATACTCGCGCCACCCAAAATTGAAGTAGCATTCAAAAATGCTTCATTATTTAGCAAGATATCTCCCCGTGTAACTGATGTTGGAAAACTCAGACGCAAAGGAGCAATGCTATTAATATCCACCTGACCTGCACTTGCCACACTGCCCAATTCAATCCGACTTTCCGGTGCAGACAAAGTTGCATTATCGATGACAATATTTCCCCCAATTAGCGCTAGGCTAGTCAGTGTCGGAACGCGCAGGATGGCATCGCGTACTTCAATTCTGCCCGGATTGCTGCCAAATTGCAATCCAATTGGGACGTTAATAGTTAGTAGGGGAGGATCCTTGGGGTTTGTAGCACTGAATTGATAGTTATTGGGAAAGACAAATCCCGTGGCAGTTGTTGCGAGAAAAGAGCCACCAATCCTCAGCCTTGCGTTTGATCCGAAAATAATTCCATTCGGATTGAGCAAGAATAAATTAGCCGTGCCATTAGCGCGAATCAAGCCATCAATATTAGAAAGATTTCCACCCGTGACGCGGGTCAAAATATTCTGAATATCCGCAGCATTGTTAAAGAAAGCTTCTGCACCCGTAGGAACCGAAAACTCGCGAAAGCTGTGGAATAAATTGCTACCTGCTGTTGTTCCGCCTTCGATGGTCAGGGTATTGCCTTGGGGCGTGATGGTGGAATTAACGGGTAGAGTTGTATCGGGGATAATTTGTGCCTGGGTTGGAGTTGCGATCGCCAGACACAATAAGGCTACATTACTAGCCAGCCAGAATTCTTTTGAAAATGATTTGATCTGCAAGGGCATAGCTAGGGGCTAGGGGCTAGGGTTTGGGAGTTGCCGTACAACAGCAAATTGAATCGAGTGTCAATAGAATACACGATTTAGAGCTAGAAAGAGCGATTCTTGAATCAAACTCAGATCTAGCATCTTGAATCATATCGTTTCTGGTTGCATCGAACTTACTCCCTATAGACCCAATTAGCAATTAGCAATTAGCCATTAGCCATTAGCAAGAAAGCAGACTAAAGATAGCTGCTAGCTTGACGGGTAAACATAGTGTGGTAGCGATCGCCTCTTGCCATCAATTGATCGTGAGTTCCCACTTCTACAATTTGCCCGTGTTCTAAGACTACGATGCGGTCTGCCATTTTTGCCAGGGCGAGGCGATGACTCACTACGACTGCCATTCGACCCTGGGCAATGGTTTTAAAAATGCGGTAAATTTCGTGTTCGTTTTTAGGATCGAGGGCGGCGGTAGGTTCATCAAATACTAGCAATTCTACCTCAGATAAGCGGATTAAAGCACGAGCGATCGCAATTCGCTGCCACTGTCCTCCTGATAAATCAACGCCATTTTCCAATTGCTTGCCGAGGGGAGTTTCTAACCCTTGGTTTAACTCTTCGATTAAGTGGGCAATACCTGCATCTTGCAATACAGTTTGGATGGCGAGATCCTCTGACAATTTGGGTTGATAACCCCATCCGACATTTTCTCGCAAGGTTGCTGGGAAGCGGGCGTAATCTTGCATCACAACGGCAATGTGCGATCGCAACTCGTTTAAGTCAAGCGATCGCAAATCTCGATTGTGCCAATAAATCGTGCCAGAAGTCGGATCGTACAGGCGACACAGCAGCTTGGCAAGGGTTGTTTTACCTGCCCCATTTTCTCCCACCAACGCCACCATTTCTCCTGGTTGGATTGTCAGGTTGATATCTTTCAAAATTTGTTTGTCGCTACCGGGATAAGCAAAAGATAAATCCTGCAATTGGATACCCTGTTCCCCAGAAGCAGGAAGTCGTAGATAACCACTATGCAACTGGGGTTCTAAATCGAGTAATTGAAAAATCGGGCTAGTTGCCAGTGCCGCATCGTAAATATCTCCAGTATTGCCAATCATGATGTAGAGACTGCGACGCATTTGCAAAATAATGCCAGTGTAAAGGGCTAAATCCCCCAGAGTGTAGCTACCTCGCAGAACTCCGATGACGACATAAATATAAGGAAATGCTGCCCCTATGCCGCTAACTAAAGACCAAATAATTACCGCAACAGCACCTTCTCGCCGGATCTGTTCCATGGCACCAAACATGCGACCAAACAGTCCTCGCCACCGTTCTAACAAGATAGATTGCAGCGAGAATAAACGCAGTTCTTTAGCATAAGCTTCCCCCGTCAATAACTTGGCATAAATATCCATTTCGCGGGTAATACCTGCTTGGGTTTCTTCTACCCGCCAGCTTTTTTTATGGTGCTTCATCTCCACAAAAATAGAGGGTGTAGAAGACGCTAACAGAATTAGAGGCACCCACCAAGCAATCGAAGATGAGAGTAACACTGAAGGGACAAATATAAACACACCCATCAGCGTTGCTGCCACAATAAACGAGAGGCGCTGGAGGCGCTGCATCCCTTTATGAGTGAGTTCTAGGAGATTCAATAATTCAGGCGTTTCAAACAGAGCAATATCGTCAAAATTTGCCACTTTGTGCAGTACTTTCCCTTGGACATAACCCTGAACGCGATCGCGCAAAGCTCCAAATAAGGCAGTCCCAATCGAATCTATCGAATCCACCATCAAGTTCAGCAGCACCACCCCTGATATACTCCAGAGAAATTTGGGTTCAGATAGGATCGAGGCGATGACATTTTCTACTGTCCCTTGCCCCAAAAGGCGCGAGGATTCATCAATCACAACCTTACTTAAAAACAGCGATACCGATGGCCCTGTACCCGTCACTAAATTTAGTAAAGCGATGTTGCGAAGCTCATAGGGTGCGGCCTGAATTACCATCAAAAGACTGCGACGCAAGGCTTGGAATGGAGTCAATTGCTTTAGCTGCATCTGCGGTAGATCTCCAGAAAGCGTTCAATTAAATCTACAATATTAAAACTGAACTTTTCGGATACACAGCCTGCACAGATGTGAAAATATACAACTCACAATCGTGAACTTTTTATATGAGTAACTCGCTGACAGCAACGCTAAAGCCATGCAAAACATTCTGAGTGCTGACAACTTCATCGGCATTAAATAAAAGCCATCTATTTTGAGTATTAATTAACACAATTCGAGTTTCAGGAAACAACAGCCATACTTCTAAGCAACCAGATTCTAAATATTCCTTGGATTTAGCGAATAATTCTTCAGCAGGGTCATCGGGCGATGCAACTTCTGCAATTAGCGGGAAACTCTGGGGTAAGACAGTAAAGTTATTGCCAAATTGTTCTAGCAGTTGGGGACTAATATAAGCAAGATCGGGACGAAGCGCCTGTTTTAGCGTGCGACAAAGCGTTCCTACACAGATTTCTCCCCCTTTTCCGCTAGAGGTGATGTAATCTCCCCACTGACGAATTAGCATACCTTGAGCCAAACCATGCTTGTATGTCATACCTGTTTTCTCAATCAGTTTGCCATCTACCCATTCTGTCCGATCGCGGGGATGGTTCAAAAAGTCTTCTAGGGAAACGAGTTCAACCACATTGGATGGGGTGATGGAAGCGACCATTGTCAGGGACTCACAAAGCTAAAACGGCTGGCACTACGATTTTAGAGCAGGACTTACGCACTTAGGAACCCATCACCTTTGTTTCTTGTTTTTCAGTAGCTTACCGATTGAGTATGTCCAATGGTATAAATTT
This sequence comes from Microseira sp. BLCC-F43, assembly GCF_041929235.1. Taxonomy (NCBI): domain Bacteria; kingdom Bacillati; phylum Cyanobacteriota; class Cyanophyceae; order Aerosakkonematales; family Aerosakkonemataceae; genus Microseira; species Microseira sp. BLCC-F43. The sequence goes on along the minus strand of NZ_JBHFNP010000131.1, from coordinate 179,951 downwards.
TGTATCAAAGCCTGGGTAGATGGTATTCTTTTGTTAATTCCCTCCCCCCTGGGAGCGAAAGTACTTATGTAACCAGCAACTTGAGTTAATATTAAGATTACCCGAGCAAAATAAAAACCATGAAGAAAGTTGTGATAGTTGGCGCTGGGCCTTGCGGGATTCTACTTGCACATTATTTATTGCGTCGTAGTGTAGAATACAAAATTGATATTTACGAACGCCTCAATGACCCCAAACAAGTCGCCTTCTCCAACTCCAGAACTATCCCATATGGTATTAACGAACGGGGATTAAGAGCTTTGAAGAAAATCGACGGTCTAGAAGCAGCAGTCAAAGCCAAATGCGTAGAAAATAAGGGTCTGATTATCCATCAAAAAAACGGCAAGAAGCAGAATTTGCCCAAAAGAACAACTACCTTTAATACCGACCGGATTAGCTTAGTAATGGCTCTGTTGTCTAAGCTAACGGAAAATTCCGACAGCCGATGACAAATCCACTTTAACTCTCAATGTAATCGGGTGGATTTTAAAAATAAGACAGTTACATTTGAAAGAGTTAAACCAACAGATTCAGGAGAAGAGACAGAAGAGTTCATCATTGATTATGACGTATTAATTGGTGCTGACGGAGCGCGTTCGGTAGTCAGAAGGCATTTTTTCAATTCAGACTATTTTGAATTTGAGCAAAAGTACGTTCGCTCTTACTACAAAACGGTTGGTTTACCAGGTAAAAATGAAAAGGCAGGCATTAATTTAAAACCCGATGTTATTCATATATGGAGACCAGAAGAAGGCATAACTTTCGCCGCAGTTCCTCAGCTAGATGGAAGGTTTATCGGTTTGTTATTTTTCCCGAAAACTGCGAAGAAAGTGGTTAATCTTTCCACCAAAGAAGAAGTAATGACCTTCTTTAGGCAAAATATGCCGGAAGCGGGTCAACTACTGGAAGAAGCAGAGGCGGAAGCTTTCGTACAAAAACCAATGGCAGGGCAATTAAAAGTTCGTTGCAACCGCTATCACTACGGGGATAGCGTGTTAATTATGGGAGATGCTGCCCATGCTGTTTCTTCATCTCTGGGTCAAGGCTGCAATAATGCTTTTGAAGATGTATTAGTTTTAGATAGTCTTTTGGATGAGTATGGTGAGGAATGGACTTTGGCGCTGGAACAGTTTACGATCCGCCGTCAACCGGATATGTACGCCTTATGGGAACTCGACACTAATGTATTTCCTGCATCCAAAACTTTGTTCGCTGAGTTCATCATCAGGGAAAGTTTTGCCAAAATAACGAATAAGTTATTTCCTCAACTTTTCTTGCCGCCTTTGCGGGAAGTACTCGCCACAAGCGCAATGCCGTATTCAGAGATTTTCAAGTCCTATAAAAATTGGATATTAAAGGTGAAGAAGTACAACGAAAAGTTTTTTTCGGCGGAATAACAAGCTTGATTGGTTGTTCTCTCCCACCTGCCCACCTGCCCACCTGCTAACCAAAGTTCAACCACATCCGGCGGGGTGATGGCAGCGACCATTGTCAGGGACTGACAAAGCTAAAACGGCTGGCACTACGATTTTAGAGCAGGATTTAAGCACTTCGGAACCTAGAAACCCGGTTTCTTGCTGGGATCTCTAGTTCCAAATCGATGATTTTTCCTAGAAACCGGGTTTCTTTGCGACTGTGAAGATTGAGTAAAAGGTCAACAGCCTTTGGATCGAGTAATCTAGACTAGAACCGCAAGTAGAATAATTCTGAGAAATCATTCATGGTTGCTACCCAGGTAAAGCACGAAGTCAAAGACCTTTCCCTCGCGCCGATTGGCAAACAGCGCATTGAATGGGCGGGGCGGGAAATGCCAGTGTTGAAGCAGATACGCGATCGCTTCGCGGCGGAAAAACCCCTCGCCGGTATTCGTCTGGTCGCCTGCTGTCACGTTACCACCGAAACGGCTAATTTAGCGATCGCTCTCAAAGCTGCAGGTGCGGACGCCGTTCTAATTGCCAGCAACCCCCTTTCTACCCAAGATGACGTTGCTGCTTGTCTCGTCGCGGATTATGACATCCCCGTATTTGCCATCAAAGGGGAAGATGCCCAAACTTACATCCGCCACGTCAACATTGCCCTGGATCACAAACCCAACATTATCATCGATGATGGTTGCGATGTAATTGCCACCCTCGTGCAAGAACGGCAGCATCAGCTTCCCGATCTGATTGGCAGTACCGAAGAAACCACAACGGGAATTGTGCGTTTGCGTGCGATGTTCCGCGATGGGGTACTCTCTTTCCCGGCGATGAACGTCAACGACGCCGACACCAAGCACTTCTTCGATAACCGCTACGGTACCGGACAATCTACCCTCGATGGTATTATCCGCGCTACCAACGTATTGCTAGCCGGTAAAACCGTTGTCGTCGTGGGATATGGTTGGTGCGGTAAAGGTACCGCCCTCCGCGCGCGGGGACTCGGTGCCAACGTAATTGTCACCGAAATCGACCCCACCAAAGCAATTGAAGCAGTAATGGACGGCTTCCGCGTCATGCCAATGGCAGAAGCTGCACCCCAAGGCGATCTGTTTATCACCGTTACCGGCAACAAACACGTCATCCGCAGCGAACATTTCGACGTGATGAAAGACGGCGCAATGGTTTGCAATTCCGGTCACTTTGACATCGAAATTGACCTCAAAGCTTTAGGAGAAAAATCAACAGAAATCAAGCAAGTGCGGAACTTCACGCAAGAATATCGCTTGAAAAATGGTAAGTCTGTTGTAGTTTTAGGCGAAGGGCGTTTAATTAACCTAGCCGCTGCTGAAGGACACCCCAGCGCGGTAATGGATATGAGCTTTGCCAACCAAGCTTTAGCGGCTGAATATCTGGTGAAAAATCAAGGCAAATTAGAACCCGGTATTCACTCTATCCCCGTCGAAGTGGATAAAGAAATTGCGCGGCTGAAATTGCAAGCAATGGGCATTTTCATCGATAGCTTGACCCCCGATCAAATCGAGTACATCAATTCCTGGACATCGGGAACATAATACTTGGTAATTGGTAATGGGTAATTGGTAATGGGAAAGAAAAACCTTACCAATTGCCCATTAATATTACCAACGACCAATGGTATCAAATCCAGATCGACAACTCCTCTTATCTTCTTCTTCTTGGCGTTCTTGGCGTCTTGGCGGTTCATTTAAAAAGGAAGTCTTGGCAGCAGATTTGGTATGATATCGCTTTTGGTTGTGCCTAAATGATTAAACCGCAAAAGACGCAGAGGACGCAGAGAAAGAGAGAAGAGATTGACCAATTACCAATTACCAATTACCAATCACCAAAGCTATGAATGAATGGATAAATGCCATGATGAATTCCCTGGGGTATTGGGGAATTGGCATACTGATGTTTTTGGAAAACCTATTTCCTCCCATACCCTCAGAATTGATCATGCCACTGGCAGGATATTCAGCAACTTTACCAGGTACCAAGATCCCATCAATACCTATCAGCATTGCAGCTGGAGTCATCGGCACAGTTGTCGGCGCATTGCCTTGGTATTATGTAGGCAAACTAATCGGCGAAGAAAACATCAAGCGGTTAGCCAACAAATACGGCAAGTGGATTAGCGTATCGGGTGAAGATATCGATAAAGTCAACAATTGGTTTACCAAACATGGGGAAAAAGCCGTGTTTTTTGGTCGTCTCGTGCCGGGAATTCGTACCTTAATTTCCCTGCCAGCTGGACTCAACGAAATGGCGTTAGTACCATTCTTAATTTACTCGACTATCGGCACTATTTTGTGGGTCACTTTTCTCACAATGGCTGGTTATCTGCTGGGCGCCAATTATGAATTGGTAGATGAATACCTCGGCCCGGTTTCCAAGATTGTGGCAGCTTTATTAGTAGTTTCTTTTATTGTTTGGATTGTGAGGAAAAAGCAAAAAGAAAAAAGAAACAGATCGAACTAAAAACATCTGGGTTTTACACAAAAACCAGATGTTTTGCATAGAGAAATTGCCTATGGCGTTTTTCCGCCTAGAACCAAACGGTAAATTTATTGCGACTGAACCACTGGGAACAAGTGGAGAACGAGGCGAAAGCAAGGTATGGGAAGCGGTCAAGCTGGCTTTTACAGATAGAAACTGCATCGCCTATTGGCGCTATCCCATATTTTCAAAAGCCGGAAAAACTAGGAAAGAAGCGGATATTTTAATCGCCGATGTTGAACTAGGTTTAATTGTGATTGAAGTCAAATCTATGACGATTGACCAGATTGTTGCTATCAACGGTCATCGGTGGGAATTACGCAAGTTTTATACTACTTATGGGCGTCCTTACCAACAGGCGGAAAATCAGTTATTTGCGTTGTTGGGGTATTGCGATCGCGAACCCACTCTCCGCTGTAAAGTTACAGGTAGAACGATTGTATCCTTACCTTTAATTACCCAAACACAATGGCAAAAAAAAGGTTTCGACCAACTCCCCAGTTGTCCTCCCATTATCTTCCAAGATCATCTTTTGCAGGTTGCTACTTCTGTCAAGACTTTACTGCAACAAATTGAGAAAGCTACCGCTGCAATCAAAGGTAAAAAGTTGGATGAAGAACAGTGGAAGTTAATATTAGCAGTCTTAGGTGGAAGTCCAGTATTCCGCAAACCTCGGTTAACCTCTCCCCCTACCCCTCTCCTGCAAGGAGAGGGGAGTAATAATTCTTCCCCCCCCTTCCCTTGCAGGGAAGGGGGGATGGGGGGGTTAGGTCTAAACACCCGTGGTGGTGTCCTACAACAAGCGCGAAATTGGTTATCCGAATTCGACTTGCAGCAAGAACTCATCGGTAAACAAATTCCCCCTGGCGCACAACGCATTCGGGGTATTGCAGGTTCGGGTAAAACCGTCCTGCTGTGCCAAAAAGCCGCACATATGCATTTAAAGTACCCAGATTGGCATATTGCCTTAGTCTTTTTCAGTCGCAGTTTATACGACCCCATCATTGCACAATTAGATAAATGGTTGCGTCGCTTCAGCAGCGGCGAGGTGCAATACGATTCGCACAATCAAAAATTGCGAGTGCTTCACGCCTGGGGTGCTAAAAATCAACCCGGACTTTACAGCATTATTTGCGAAGCATCTGGCGTTCAGCGTCTCACCGTTTACGACACAGATAGCAAGCAACCCCACGAAAGTCTGGCAGAAGTTTGTAGCTTGTTACTTAAAACAGCGACAATTTCCCCAATCTTTGATGCCATTCTGATTGACGAAGGACAAGATTTAATCGTCGATGACGAGTTTAAATTTGAAGATAAACAACCTTTTTACTGGATGGTTTATCAATCATTGCGACCCGTTGATACTCAATATCCCGAACAGCGGCGCTTAATTTGGGCATACGACGAAGCGCAAAGTTTGTCAAGTTTAAATGTCGCCACAGCGGGTGAATTATTCGGGGATGAATTGGCGCATTTGGTAACGGGTTTCTATCCAGATGGAATTAAAAAAAGCGAAATCCTGCATAAATGTTACCGCACTCCTGGCCCGATTCTGACAGCAGCGCATGGAATTGGTATGGGTTTATTGCGTCCGGCGGGAATGGTTTCAGGTATTACTATAACGCCAGATTGGCAGGCAATTGGTTATGAAGTGATGGGGCGTTTTACTCGCGGTAAACAGATTACTTTGCGGCGGTTATCTGATAACTATCCTAATATTATTCCGCAACTTTGGTCGGGGTCGGTGATAGAGTTTGCCGTGTTTGGCGATCGCCACTCCGAACTCTCTGCTTTATCCGCCAATATTGGGCACAATCTCAAACAAGATTATCTCAACCCCAGTCGCGAAATTTTAGTCATTGTTTTAGGTGAATTTTTCGATGCAATAGAACTAGAATCTCACGTAGCCGAGTTTTTAATATCCCAAGGTATCAATATTTTTAGTCCCGGTAATACCGAATGCAATATCTTAAACTCAGATCCAGAAAATCGCAATCCAAATAAGTTTTGGTGTGACGGTGCAGTCACGGTTTCTCGCATCCACCGCGCCAAAGGAAACGAAGCAGATATGGTTTATATAGTTGGCTGCGATAATGTAGCCAAAGATGAGAGCAATCTCGCACTTCGGAATCAGTTATTTATCGCATTAACCAGAGCAAAAGGTTGGGTAAAACTCAGCGGGATTGACAGCTATCCCATGTATGAAGAAATTAAAAAAGTACTTGACAGCGGCGACACTTTTAGTTTTACCTTCAATCATCGCCCACAACGAGAAATTAGCGTCACCGATGCGGGAGAATTGCTAAAGCGATATGCAGCAGGTGGGAGAAATTTTCAAAGTGCAGATTTAAGGGGAATTGAACTGGCAGGTGCTGGCTTGCGGGATGCTAATTTAATCGGTACTTTGCTAAATAATGCTGATTTGAGGAATGCTCAGTTAGATGGCGTGAAATTGGTAATCGCAGATTTAAGTAATGGGGATTTAAGTAATGCTAGTTTGCGGAAAGCAAAGTTAATGGGTGCAATTTTACGGGATACCAATTTGAGCGGTGCTGATTTGAGTTATGCAGACTTAAGCGATACAGATTTGCGAAATGCCAACTTAGTTGGAGCTAAATTAGTGGGTGCTAATTTGAGTGCTGCTGATTTGAGTGGCGCTGATTTGAGTGGTGCAAATCTTGAGGGTGCCCAGTTGAGTGATGCTAAATTAACGGGTGCGATAATGTTATATCGAATCCGTTTACATCTGAATCATTAGTAGGGGCTAAGGCTAGAGGAACTTAAAGCTTGGCGACAAAGCTTACTTTAGCCTTAGCCCCTACTGCTGTAATTCCGATGCAACCGGACATGATATTAGATGAAAGTTTGTAGGGGAGGTTGCGATCGCGGCTAGTCTAATTTATTCTTCTCTGCGAATTTATCCCAATATTTCCTACAGGCATTTTCTAGCTCAACAACGGTAATTTGACGCCCAGTATCAAGAGCCAAAGATATTCCGCTATGCCTCAAGTAGATGGTTCCCTCAACGCAAAAAATGTGGATATCGTTATCGTGAGAATCCGCGCTTAGAATTTCAAGCGATCGCGATTCTATTACTGATAATTCTGTGAACCGACTCGAACTACCGTAGGGTTCATACTCAAACTTCTGGCAGTTATCTAGAGTCACAATTATACTTTTTCCATCTTCAGAGAACATCTGCCGTAGGTAGAGAATATTTACGCGAACTTGTACTTTTCCGGGGATATTGCCGCTGATACTGTCAATACATCCATCATGGAGCATGTTCCAAATTTGTTCTGACATGAATCATTTTCTCACCGTGTAACGCTGAAGCTGACGGGCATGGTTAAGAATGGATTTGCGATTTGCGATCGCATCCCAAGCACCAAAACCCTAGCTTGCTTGTTTCAACTTGATTTGTTCCATCCAAGCTTGAGTCCCGAAGGCACCTGCCAAAAGAGCGGGAACGCTAAAATCTGCATCCAATTTTTCCCAGTGCAACCCATCACCTGAGGGAGTAATTTCAACGTCTGCTAAATCTTCAGAGGAAGCACCTGCCAAACCGGGCGCGATTTCTGTTGGAAAGCTGAAAGTTGCGCCGCTTTTTAAATTAATTACAATGCGATCGCTACTAGAGTCATAGTATGCTGACTCAGCTCTGGGTTCAATAGCATTTGCAATTGCTGCTGCTTCTCTTGCCTTGGCAATTGCTGCTTTCAACGCTGCCTCATCCAAGTTTGCATTAGCCATGATATTCCTCGCACCTTTGCAGTAGTTCTACTTGATGCTCAATTATTATTGATAGCGCTTTTGCAGCATCTTTATCGCTCATTCCTTCAAGCTCAACCAGTTGAGGACTTTCAGTTCCACTACCGAGGCTAATTCTTGCCTGTCCTCCACCTTTGAAAACATGGACGTGAGGAGGCAAGTCGTCGTTAAAGTAGATGCGAACGGCAAAGCCATCCTTCCTGAGAACAGTTGGCATAATTATATCTTGACAGGTTAGCGATCGCTCGTGTTTCTACAAACCCCATTATTTCAGAAAAGTAACGGCAAAACCCTCGACTCCCATTATTTCATAAATGAGAAAGCGATCGCATCCCAAATTCGGTATGCGATCGCATTGTTCAAACCTCTGCTGCTTTAAATTAAGCTGCGTAAGCGTCCATTTTGAGCCAACTTTTCTGCCAAAATTTGCTGATAAACCGCCTCATAGCCATCGGTCATTTTCTGAACGCTGAAGCGATTCTCTACATGCTCTCGACAATCATCGCGGTTGATTTCCTCAACTCTTCTCACCCCACTGACGCACTCGGCAACCGAGTTGCATAAAAAGCCGGTTTTTCCATCAGCAATGACTTCGGAAGTAGAGCCTAATTTCATGGCAATCACTGGCGTTCCCGATGCCAGTGATTCAATCATTACTAAGCCGAAAGGTTCGCTCCAAGTTATGGGGAATAAAGTGGCGATCGCTCGCCCCATCAATTCATTTTTCTGAGCATGATTTGCTTCACCCAAATACTGAATTTGCTCGCCATCAATGTGGGGTTTGATTTCGTTTTCGTAATACTCGACATCAACCACATCCACCTTACCCGCTATTTTTAACGGCAAACCCACTTGTTTGGCAATTTCTATGGCATGGTGCGTCCCTTTTTCCGGCGATATCCGACCTAAAAACGCTAGATAGGGAGGCTGATCGGGTTGCGGGTAAAACTCGTAACTGCCTACATCAATTCCATCGTAAACCGTCGCCACCCAATTTAACCCTAATCTAGGCTCCCGTTGCGTATTGGAAATGCTTACATATGGCTGCTTTTTGGCATATGTAAACATTTTTTCATTGTCTGGCGTAAAAATGCCATGCAGCGTGTGAAGCGTGGGGGTTTTTACCAGATTGACATAAGGTAGTGCAGCGCAACCCATATGGGAATGAATGATGTCAAATTCTGACGCTTGTTCGTACACTCGACTCAGTTGCAGCATCTCATAAATACCGTATTCTTTCACGCTGGTATCGAGTCTTAAAGCGCGGGGATGAACCGATTCAAGTTTCGCTAAAGTGATAGAATCTCCCGATGCAAAAAGGGTAACTTCATGTCCACGTCGCACTAATTCATCGGTTAGCAGACTTACCACTAACTCAATACCGCCATACCCAGGAGGTGGGACTCTCTCCCATAAAGGTGCGATCTGTGCAATCCGCATAATCATCTCCTAAAAACTGAAACTTTAAACTGCTTTCAATCGATTCACCAGGCGAGCGAAACCGGGTTTGAATCCTAACTCGCTCAACAATTTCATAAACATTTTGTAAGTTTAACCGGGTGAATTCTACTACCTTAAGGTAGAGAACGCCTATGTCTTGAAGCGTAAATTCACATAAACCCGGTTTGTTCTAGAAACCGGGTTTCTGGTGACATCTGCTCGCCCTACAATACCCACTCCCTTACAGCGCTAGCGACCTGGGCAATAGGCAAACTAATTTGCCAAAATAGCAAATATTATTTTTGTATAATCCAATGCACAATTCCCCCGACGACATATCTATCAAGAAAACGGCAAAGAAATAGGTAGAGCCGATACCGACTTAGAACGCGCTGCTCATATGCTATTCGTAGTCCGTGGCGGCACCTTTTAACCCCTCCCCCCCCTCGTTCCCAGGCTCCTGCCTGGGAACGCAGATGGAGGCGAGGCCTCCCCATCCTTTGACGGCGCTTAAGCGCCTACTACTAACTGACTGACGGCGCTTGGGCGCCTACTACTAACTGACTGACGGCGCTTGGGCGCCTACTACTAACTGACTGACGGCGCTTGGGCGCCTACTACTAACTGACTGACGGCGCTTGGGCGCCTACTACTAACTGACTGACAGCGCTTGGGCGCCTACTACTAACTGACGGCGCTTGGGCGCCTACTACTAACTAAAACAAACAAATGACACGCACATTACCAGGAGAAAAAGGATTTTGGGGTAAAGTTTGGGACGGAGTAAAAGCCGTATTTACTCCCACAGTTTACCAAGCCGACAGACAAGCAGAAACCCTAACCCGCAACACAGATTTAACCATTGAAGCCAATCAAAGACTCGAAGAAAGTCGGCAACAACTCCGCAAACAAGAACTAGCATTACAAGAATTCCAGCGCCAAGCCAACCTAGAATTTCAAGCTGAACAAAACGATCTAAATAGTTCCTTACAATCAGAACTAGCAAGACTTACCCGCGAATTACAAACCCAAGAAGCATTACTAAACCGCGAATTCCAAGCGAGTGAAGGCCAGAAAAACCGCAAACACCAAGAAAAACTTGCCCGCCTCAACATGGAATTGCAAGCCGAAATAGCAAAGCTCAACCGCGAATTTCAAGCCAAGGAAGGTAAACTCAACCGCGAACACCAAGTCCAACTAGAAATTTTCCGGTCAAACCTGCAAAAATGGTGCATCGAACAGCAAAAAGAACTGCAACTAGAACTTAAAGCCCTCGATGCCGAACTCGCTCGCGAACTGAGAATTTATCACCGCCAAACTGCTATAGAAGTTATCCACGAACAGCAACGGCAAAACAACTACCCCATTTGGTTAATTGCCGAAGATCTTCTCCACTCTAATCCAAATCAAAATCCGATTCCCCTGCGAGTTTTTCTCTCGCCTCCCAGCCTGCGGTTCGACCGTTCCGGCGATGGAAATGATGCAGCAAAAGACTTTCCCGATATGGAAGAAACACTGGGAGCCTACCTGCAACAGTTCTTTGAAAAATATTCAGCCCAAGGGCGTCCAATTGAATTCCTCTCAGGTGCTTGGACGAGTAAGTTTTTCCACAGCCAAGCAGCTACAAAATCAATGTTTCGCGGCTTAAAAACCGAGCCTACTTTAATTTTAGAATCTGCTGCTGAAGGGGATTATTTCAATCTCCGCTTTGGTTATTGGGGTTTAAATTGGGCTACTTACCGCTACAAATCAGCTATTACTATGCTGCCTTGGCAAGAAGTGCTTTTCGACTTTGCTAAACAGCGCGCCTTGCGGTGGAAAGAAAAGCGAGACAAGCACATCGCTGCGGGGAAAAATGCCGAAGAATTTGATAACCGCTACGGGATGGAGACGGTAAAGCGGTATCGCCGAAACTTGGAAATAATTGAAAACGAGCGGCTGTGTATAGAAGATGGCGATGACCCCAGCGAAATTGAACGCCTCTACAGTATCCATCAAAACGATTACAATCAATTGCGTCAATTTATCGGCATTTGTCATTGCATCATCGCGGGTTTGCTTGCCGATGAATACTTTTTAGTTCACGTTTCCCCTGAAGTCCGCCAGCCGCCCCTGTTGCCTCAAATTTTGCCCGATTTGCTGGGAGAAATACCCTCAGAAGAACAGGATAATTTAGCAGAAATTGTTGTAAATTTTTACAGGAAACTGTATAATGTTATTGGGCAAGAAGAATCGGCGTGGGTTGCAGAAATGTGGTTAAATTTAGCCGAAAGTATTCTCAGATTGCCAAAAAAACATTGGGCAGAAGCGCAAATATTTGAGTCGGTAAAAGCTTGGCTAAACTTAAAGAAACCGGGTTTTTTAGAAAAACCCGGTTTCTGGGGGGAAGGCGAACTATTAGATGCCTTAGATTCAGCTTTGACAATCGACGATTTGAGTTACGTTGAGAAGCTTAATAGCTGTTTAGATGCTGTGGGTAAAAATCGCAATTTTAGTGTTGTTAAGTCTTGCTACACCCGGGAAATTCAACATGGCAAAGAGGAAAAATATCTAGCCGCTATTGATGACTTCAACCAAGTGATTCAAATCAATCCCGATTTAGCTGACGCTAATTACAATCGGGGATTGGCTTATGCTAAATTAGGCGAGTATCAAGCGGCAATTGAAGATTACACCAAAGTATTGATATTGAATCCAAATAATGCCAATGCTTATGACAAATTGGACGAATCCGAACGAGCAATAGCTGACTACAACCAAGCATTAAGCATCAATCCCAATTTACCAGTAGTTGCCCACAACCGCGATGTGGCACAAGGCGTGTGGGATGAGAAAAAGCGCCAGCATCGGGAAGAAGAGGAACGGCGAAAAGTGGAGGAAGAGGAGAAAAAACAAAAGCAGCGAGAAGAAGAGGAATCTAAAGGGCAAGAATTTCATTTTGAGATTATTACAGTCAATGCCCAAGGGCGCGAAATTAGTCGCAAACCGGGTAAAGCAATCCAGAAATTGGCAGAATTGGGTAATGGTATCAACTTGGAAATGGTTTACATTCCGGGGGGAACATTTGAAATGGGTTCATCGGAATACTCTGGCGAACAACCCGTACATCAAGTAACCGTACAACCTTTCTTTATGGGCAAATATCCCATCACTCAAGAACAATGGCAAGCGGTGATGGGAAATAACCCTTCTAGTTTCAAAGGTGCGAAACGTCCGGTAGAAAACGTATCGTGGCAAGATGCCATGGAATTCTGTGGCAAATTGTCGCAAAAAACGGGGAAAAATTATCGCTTACCCAGCGAGGCGGAGTGGGAATATGCTTGTCGTGGGGGTACAACGACACCTTTCCACTTGGGCGACACTATTACCCCCGATTTAGTCAATTATGACGGAAACTACCCCTTTGCTTCGGCGCCAAAAGGACTTTACCGCCAAGAAACAACCCCGGTGGGGAGTTTTCCGCCGAATGCCTTTGGGTTATACGATATGCACGGGACTGTTTGGGAATGGTGCAGCGATCGCTGGCACGATAACTATAATGACGCGCCTACTGATGGAAGTTCTTGGGAAACTGGTGGATCTGATTACCGAGTCCAGCGTGGTGGTTCGTGGGACGACGATGGGGTCCTTTGCCGCAGTGCCTACCGCATCAGGAACGCGCTGGGCAATAGGTACAGGGTTTTCGGATTTCGGGTTGCGGTTTCTTAGATTCCGGGCGTTTGGTTTTCGAATTTTTAGTTTCCGCCTTTTTGGTTGCCAGTGTTTTGATTTCTGCTGGCGATGACTCTTCTTCTCTTCCCTTTAACCCTTTAGTCCTTTGCTCTTTTTCTTTTTCTCTCTTTTGCCGAAGGCGGAGCGAATTTTTTTTCAGAAACCCGGTTTTTCCAAAAAACTGGGTTTCTAGGATTTAAAAACAACCGTTTTTCGGAGAAATTAAAAGAGTATCCATTTTTCTCGTACAAGCGAGAGAGTGGAGAAGGGGCAGGCACTTCCGAGTGCAGCGTGGTGGTTCGTGGAACAACAATGCGGTCAATTGCCGCAGTGCCAACCGCAACAGGAACGCGCTGGGCAATAGGAACAGGAATTTAAGTTCGTAGTAGGTAGTTCAGTACCTCGACCTCGGGCGATCAATCGCCTACTACGAACTGCTTGTATCATCCAACTAAGATTAAGTTCGTAGTAGGTAGTTCAGTACCTCGACCTGCGGCGATCAATCGCCTACTACGAACTGCTTGTATCATCCAACTAAGATTAAGTTCGTAGTAGGTAGTTCAGTACCTCGACCTGCGGCGATAAATCGCCTACTACGAACCGCTTGTATCATCCAACTAAGATTAAGTTCGTAGTAGGTAGTTCAGTACCTCGACCTCGGGCGATAAATCGCCTACTACGAACCTAATTATCCCATTCTTTACCATAATCTCGAACGGGGTATTTAACCCACAAATCTCTTAACCATTCCCTTTTATAATGTTCTAAATACCAATGTACGCTGCTTTCAACCCAATCATAAGGAGATTTTGCCCATCCATGTTTGACGGGATTGTAGTGAATATAGTTCAAGGTTGTATAATAGTGCCGTTCGGAACGAATTGCGCGATCGCTATAACGAAACCAAACTTTACGTTTAGTTACATTGTCTGACAAATTCCATTGCCGAGAAGAAACACCATGAACTGAACGAAATATTTGTCCCAAATTATCAAAGTTAGTAGTAGGCGCTTGGGCGCCGTAATCGTAATAGTTAGTAGTAGGATCTTCAGCGTCACTATTAACCTTCACTAATAAATGATAGTGATTCGGCAAAACAACCCAAGCTCGTATTTCCATCCCTACGTTTATAAATTTTTCAAACAGCAAATTGAGTATTTGTTGACGACGCAGAGCGGATTTCATATGACACCGATGTTCGTAACAAGCTGCTGTCAATATGTAAAAAACTTGGTCGCGCACGGGGTGAGGAGGTTCGTGAGGTGGAAAACCACGAAGTTTGCGATCTTGAACTAATTGTGCTTTTTGTTCTTGGGTTAAGTGGCGATATTCGTACATGTTAGTTATTTTGTGATGAAATTGATCTAGAGTGATGGTTTCGGCGCTTTAGCGCCTACTACGAACAGTTTAGTTGTTGCGGCGCTCAAGCGCCTACTACGAACAGTGCCTAGTAGGTGTCAGGTAGATGTTAATCCCAAAGAACCCCTTGTAACGCCTAGTTGATTTTGCAGTTTTAGTTCTCGCCAAAGTTGGGCAGCTGTTATTTCTCCTTGCAGTAGTTGACGATACCGATTAATTGTCTGGGTTACTTGTGCGGGTGTTTCGTTGACGAATTCGATGCGGAAGTTGCACAAGGAGAGCGATCGCATGTGCTGCACGTACTCTGCACCTGTTTGTGCTGTGCCGTTATATACGGTATTGCGACAACCTGCATCTGCCTGGAGGATGTGTTCGCTACCGACACGGTCTCGCATTTTCACTTCGTACTTTTCGCAAGGACGACCGCAGTTAGTATAATCGGTTCCCTCGGACAAAAACGCACAGAAAACGCAATGTTCCATATGAAACATCGGCATGTGTTGGTGAATTGTTACCTCAAACCAATTAGGCGGACAACTAACAAGCAAGTCTTCCAATTGATTGATATTCAAATCGTAAGATGCCGTTAACCTTTCTAGTTTAAATTGCTGCTTAAAATAATCCGCCGTTAAAGCATTGGCGACGTTGAGGGAAAAATCCCCGATGCATCTATCTGCACCAAAAAATTGCAATTGGTCGTAGTTTCGTACCAAATATCCATCCGCTTCGCAGGAACGCACTTGTTGCAAAATCCAGTTTTCCCCCGGTTTGGTAATTCGCGGCGGTGCCACCCAAATTGTTTGGTTAGCAACTGTTTGATTTTCGCGGACAAACTGCACTGCTTTACCATAAGCACGGGGATCTTCAAATTCGCAGTAAATGGTCTCTATTCCCGCTGCTAATGCTGTTTGCAGTTGTTGCATAGAACGTACTAACACAATTAAGTTGGTGCCTTGAACATTAGCGATATTTGGTTGATAGTTTTGTGGGATGGGCGTCTCGCCCGTCTCTTGTAATATCGCGGCGGGCAAGATGCCCACCCCACAAGAGTTATCCTCTACTTGTGCTGCGGGCAAGATGCCCACCCCACAAGAGTTATCCTCTACTTGTGCTGCGGGCAAGATGCCCACCCCACAAGAGTTATGCCCAACTTGTGCCACAGTTTTTTTAGCTGGCAATAAATCTGTAATAGCAGCATCTTTCCGCAATTCCCAACGTTTAGGTTTCGCTCTCAATTCTTCTAACTGGGATACAATCTCTCGCCGCAAGCGGTTCAATTCGCTTACGGGCAACATCACATCACCCTTGAGGTGATTTGTCAATTCCCCTAAACAAAAAGGAGTATTGCCCAAGCGCCCGAATTGTTCTTGCAATCGTTTGGTTGTCAGGGGTTGATTCTGCGCTGCTGCTAGGGTAATTGCAGATTCTACTTTAACTATATGACCGGATTCGTCGCGTGCGATCGCGCACAAATGCCCCCCCATTTCCCCATAAATTTCTAACCCAATCGGACGCTGAAATTTGGGATTTTCCCCAGCGAAACTCTGACGCAATTGTTTGTCTAATTCCGGATCGCTAGTTTTCCAAACTTTATCGCCTACTTGTATCCGTCGCCAGTTCAAATCCCCTCGTCCAAAAGTCAGCAATGTTTCGGCACCTTTTTGTTCCACCGCATAAACTCGACCGCCTTCTTCTTTTGTTTCCGGGCGATTACAATCAAACACAACCCCATCCCCAGGTTTAACAGGTGCTTCTAACCGCAACGCTATCTTTTCATTGCGGATGCGAATCACTTCACCTAAATAAACTCCCCGCTTTTTACCAAACCTGGCGTGAACCAATTCTTGATTGTTAATTCCCTCAAACCATCCCGTATAAAGTCCGCGAGAAAATGCCATTTCCAAGTTGTATTTTTCTTGTTCAGAAACAGAAAACTTCTTCCCTTCCTCCCCTTCCTTCCCCGCGTCCCCACGTCGGGGCGTCCCCCCGTCCTCTTCCACTCGATCCAATGCTTCGCGATAAACTCGAGTCACATTTGCCACGTACTCAGGACTTTTCAAACGCCCTTCAATTTTCAAAGAACTTACGCCAGCTTTGACTAACTCTGGTAATATCTCTAACCCCGCTAAATCTTGAGGACTTAACAAGTATTTCCGGTTACCCAAATCTGCCACTTTTCCATCTACAATTAACTCATAAGGCATCCGACAAGCTTGAGCGCATTCGCCGCGATTTGCCGAACGTCCTCCTAATGCTTCGCTAGTCAAACACTGACCCGAATATGCCACGCACAAAGCACCGTGTACGAATACTTCTAAAGGCAACGAAGCATTTTTTTCTGCTATTTGTTGCTGAATTTTATCAATTTCTTTCAGCGAACATTCCCGCGCCAGTACAACCAACTGACAACCCAAAGACTTAGCAAACTCTACCCCAGTCGCGCTGGTAATAGTCATTTGAGTAGAAGCATGGATGGGAAAATCTGACGAGAGGTGACGAATTACACGACAAATTCCCACATCTTGAACGATCGCTGCATCTACACCCGCTGCAATAATCGTGCGGATATATTGTTCTGCTTCTGCTAGTTCGCCCGCAAAAATTAGCGTATTAAAAGTCACGTAGCCTTTTACACCTCTACGGTGCAAAAATTCCATCAAGCGGGGTAAATCAGCTTCGGTAAAATTTTGCGATCGCATCCGCGCATTAAACCGCTCCAAACCAAAATAAATCGCATCTGCCCCATTTTCCACAGCAGCTTTAGCACAATCCCAATTACCTGCGGGAGCAAGCAACTCCGGGCGCTTAAAATTGATAGAGGTAGATTCCGATTGTTGGGTGGGTACGTTCATCTTGGGTGCGTGCGGCTTTTTGCAGTTCCATAGCCATGATATCGTCGATTGCTCTATACGTACACAGGCAGCGCGATATCCCTACAATTTCTACCAACCTCTTCTTCTTGGCGTTCTTGGCGTCTTGGCGGTTCGTTTAAAAGTTAAATACAATTTCTCAGATTTAAAGCCAATTACCCAATAACACATAGGGTGCCCAGAATCGCGGACGTTGATACTGAGAATTTTGCAACAGATTTAGCTGAGCTTGACGCAAAGCTTCGGCTTTTGTAAGTTGTTTGTCAGCAATTCCTTGATAGAACTGACTCATCAACAGACTAGTGGACTTATCATCTACTTGCCACAAAGAAGCGAGAGTACTGCGCGCCCCCGCCCGCAGCGCTACTCCAGCTATTCCCAAAGCTGCTCTTTTGTCTCCTTTAGCAGTTTCGCAGGCACTCAGGACAAGCAATTCAATTGCTTCCGGACGGCGTTTGTCTCTACTTCGGAGCAAGCTGTTTAATTCATTAACTTTAATCGGTTTATCCCAAGCCAGAATAAAAGTTTCTTCGGCATTGGAACTAAACTTACCGTGAGTCGCTAAATGTACCACGGTCAGCGCCTGCAAATTAATTTGATTGTTGAAAGATTGGGTATTAAATAGCTGATTTAACAACATTTGCCCAGAAACTTCAGATTGAATTTGCTTTAACTCATTCTCAACATTAGGGAGAGGCGAGAAACCATACCGCGCTTCGGAGATTCCTGCAATTAAAGCTTTCAATTGTATTTGTTTCACCGGTTTTGGTTCAACAATTTGCAGACCTGGTGAAGAGGCAATGGCATACTTTTCAATCAGATATTGCTGCCCATCGTAAAGTGCTGCCATCGGGATATTTCGCAACGAACCATCTAGGACAAATACTATGGTTTTGATATTGCTTTGCTCTAAATCTGTGGCAGCGGGTCGAATCAACCAGTTATACACTTGTTGCGATAAAGATTGAGCTTCTTTAAGCCTGTCTGGTTCTGTGAGGTATCGCCGCAATTGTTCTAGAATACTTTCTACTTCTGACTGAGCAATAGAAGTGGTGTAACGACGCAATGGTTGTTGGGGTAATTTGAAGATAACCTCGATGCGGTCTGGCAAAATAATTGGATAGATAAATGCTGCTGTTTGGTCTTGCTCAACTACAGCGTCAATCGGACGTTTGGCAACTAAACAAGCTTGCCGAAAGAAGTTATCTAGTTCTGCTAACTGTAAAGATTCGATCGCTTGACGCGCTTTCAGGAGATTTTCTTGTTTGGGTTGAGCTGGAAGAGGACGCGGGGAAACAGGGACGCGGGGACGCGGGGATTCTAACAAGGAAAAATTTTCTTGGTTTAGAGGAATAAATGAAGAAGGGTCGCGCAGAGCTTCTCCCCAACTCCTTGTCTCCGCGTCTTCTTCCTCAGGGGATTGCAATAGTAAATCAACGAACTGCCGATAAACGGGTTCCACTTTTTCGCGAAAAGAAAATTGCACGTCGGAATTGATTGCCACTAAATCGGAACGCAGGGATTGCAGGGTTTGGACGGCTTGTTCGTAAGCTGAAATGGCTCTTTCATTATCTCCCTTAGTTTTTAGCAGGCGTCCGATCTGCCATTGCCATTGATAAGCAATTTCCGAGGCATCAATTGTTTGCGCGATCGCTAATGCTTGCTGAGTTAGGCTAAGTGCATCAGACTCCTGCTGGTTTTGTTCGTATAATTGCCCTAATGTGCCAATTGCATAGGATTCGGCGCGTTGGTCTTGCAGATTTTTTGCCGCTTGGACGGCTTTTGCCAGCATCTGTGCAATATCGCCGGATACCGCCAACCCCGATTCCTCAATCGTTGATAGTTTCATCAGACTTTCAGCTAAGTCAATGCGGGCGTAGACAGTGGTTCGACTTGGGGGTAAGCTATCAATTTGAGTTAGGATGGCATGCCATAAAGTAGAGGCTGCATTCCATTGCTTTTCTTCCAACAACAAACTCAGTTGATTGAGTTGGATTTGGATTTTGATGGTAGGGGAAGGAGAGGAAACGATCGCTTCTTGGTAATAATTTAAAGCACTTTGGTTATCTCCTCTGGCTTGAGCGGTTTTGCCCAAACCGAGTAGCGCTTCGCTAATATATTGGGGCGAACGCACAGTTCGAGCGACTGCTAAACTCTGTTGCAAAGCTGCCTCAGCGCGGTCTAAATCGCCGATAATTCGGATAACGTTGCCCAGATTCTGCATTCCCGCCGCTTTCAGCGGTGAATCTGCTTGTTTTTCTAGAATTTCGCTGACTTCTGCCAGGGTTTTCTCAGCCAGACGGTAAAGCCCCAAAGCTTGCTGTGCAGTAGCTTGATTGATGCGGCTGCGAATCGCTCCAGATGTGTCGCCGATATGTGCATAAACCTCAGCCGCCCGTTTCCAGCTATTTAAAGCTGGTTCCGCTTGTCCCCGCGCCAATTGCAGACGACCTCGCACATCCAGAGTTTGGGCGAGGATGTGCAATCGCTCTAGAGCAGGAGTTGGATGGGGTTTGGTTTCGAGGAGGGAGAGACTTTGAGCGGACGCATTTTCTGCTTGGGACCATTGTCCCAATTGTTGATAAACCAAGGAGAGATTGCTTAACGCCGCCGCTTGCCAAAGTTTGTTTCCAGAAGTTTGGAAGGCAACTAATGCCCGTTGCAACATAACACCCGCCTCAGAAAATCGTTGAGTTTCGTACAAAGTTCTACCCTGTTGCATCAACGCTTGAGCATCAGATACACCTTGAACGATAGAGGTTGCTACAGCTTTATGAGCGATAGTAGGCAATGCTGCTGCGCCCAAGAACATTGCTAAAAGTACCAGGACGCTTCCCCAACGGTGCCCCCACTTCAACAAAGATTGGATTCTCGGGAAAATTTTATAGCGGTTTTTATACATATTTTTGGGATTTTGTCAAGCTTATAAACCGGGTTTCTGGCTGGGATATCTAGTTTTAAAGCGATAGAAACCCGGTTTGTTGGCGTAAGTCCTAAGTTATTAATTATTCAGTCGCGATGCAGGGCAGAGAATTGACCGATACCAAGTCCCGCGAGGGGTTGCAGTTGGCGGGTTAGCCGTGAGGATAACCTCGCCATTAGCACCCCTAACCCACCCAGTCGCTTCCACAATCTCAGTCGGCATGGGCGACTCCTGAGCCCCTCTGCTCCCCTGCTCTCCTGCCCCCCTGCTCTCCGGCGCCTGTGGGTTAGGAGTGACCCAACCAACATCAAGGGCATTGTTGGCAAGAGCTTCCCTGGGAATCGGAGGTAAGCCGCCGCGTCCGGTGATGAAAAATTCGTTCGCGGCTAGCCTTGTACCTGTGGGACAATCTGGAGCGATTAATCGAGTAACATCAACCAAGTTGGCTGGTAATTCTATTAATCCAGAGCTAGGGTCAACATCGGGGGTGTTAATCGTAACGGTGCCACTCAACCCAATGTTAGAAGTGGCAGTGATGTCGCTAGTTTGGGGGTTAGGTTGTTTTCTCGCCTCTGTGCCAAAGATTGCTTGAGCGTTAATTCTGACTTGACCGCCAATGCCGCCGAAGGCGTTGGCATCAATGTCGCTATTTTCTATAGCCACAATATTTTCGGAGGAGTGATTACTAGGAACGCAAAAACTTAGACATTTTCCGAAAAAGTAGTACATCTCGCTGTAATAAGTGCAACTAGCTGTAATAATATTTAACTATTAGCGCTAGATATCGCCAGGGCTGGTGATGGTTATAATTGGTTATGACGCTCGGCAACACGGCTGGTATTCGATTAACATTCAAGCTCAGGCAAGAAGGACATTTTTCTGTGTTGTTAACCGCAATTAAAACCAAGCTGAAATTGACCGACTCCCAAAAAGTTTTGATGGCCAAACATGCGGGAATATCTCGGTTTACTTATAACTGGGGTCTAGCAACTTGGCAGGATTTATACCAATCGGGACTTCAGCCAAATCATTACCTGCTAAAGAAATTCTTTAACAATCAAGTTAAGCCAGTTTTACCCTGGATTAAAGAAAAAGGGATCTGTCAAAAAATTACTGAATTTGCGTTTGAGAATTTAGGGAAAGCCTTTAAAAACTTTTTCGACGGCCTCTCAGAGTATCCCAAATTTAAAAGGAAAGGCTGTCATGAGAGTTTTACAATAAATGCAGGTGGAAAACCAATTGCCATAGGCGGAAAAAGGATTAAATTACCAACCATCGGATGGGTGTCAACTTATGAATCTTTACCTCACACCACAAGCACAAAGGTTACTATATCCCAAACAGCAGGCGATTGGTACATTGCTTGCGCCTATCAAATCTACCCAGAAATCACCTCTAAAAAATCCGATTATGTCGGGGTAGATTTAGGAATAAAAAAATTAGCTATTTTATCAACAGGAGTAGTTTTTGTCAATCCCAAAGCGTTAAAAAGAGGCCAAGCGCTTTTAAAGAGATTACAACGTCAACTTGCTAGAAAAGTTAAAGGGAGTAACCGTTATAAAAAACAAAAACTTCGGATAGCTAAACTGCATAGAAAACTTGCTAATATTCGTAATGATGCGACGCATAAAGCAACCACATATATCTGCAAAAACCACGCAGTAGTTGCTTTAGAAGACTTGAATACCTCTGGAATGTTAAAAAATCATCGGCTGGCTGGTGCCCTCAGCGATGCTAATTTCTCAGAATTTCGGAGACAGGTTGAATATAAAGTTATTAGATACGGTGGAACTCTCATCATAGTTGATAGATTTTACCCATCTAGTAAAACTTGTTCAAGTTGTGGACAGATTCAAGAAATTAGTCTGGCTCAACGTGTTTATGTTTGCCAGAAATGTCAGCTAAGTGTTGACCGAGACTTAAATGCATCTAAAAATTTAGAGAAATATGCACGGATGGCTAAGCCGTGCCTGGACGTTAAGGGATAACCCCTCCCATGCTCCTGATGAAACGTCAAGTAATGTCTAGTTTTGTCTGGATTTTATCTAGCAGCTACCACTCCGGCTCGCCCCGTAAGGATTAACCGCCCGGTTTCGACGGTTAAATTGCCTCCAGCAGCCGTGGCTCCTTGCGAAACTGAGCTAGTTAGACCGCTAGTCAAACCGCTGCCTATCAATTGCACCGACTCCCTTGCCATTACGGTTAAATTACCACCCTGTCCTGCACCTAAAGTATTAGTTGATACGAGTGCCCCATCCCGAATGATTAACCGCCCCGTTTCAATCGTTAAATTGCCCCCAGCGCCCGTAGCTCCTGGCGAGACTTGAGTACTCAAGCCACTACGAAGCCTTCCATCAGCTGAAGTTCCCATCACTTCCACCAAGTCGCGAGCTGAGACTGTCAATCTGCCTGCCGTTCCCGCACCCGAAGTATCCGCAGATACCCTTGCTCCACCCCGAACGATTAATTGTCCCGTTTCAATCGTTAAATTGCCCCCAGTCCCTGTAGCTTTTGGTCTTACTGAGGTAGATAAGGCGCTGACAAACCGACCATCAGCGGCAGTACCAATTAATTCCACTAACTCGCTTGCTGTCACGCTCAACGTTCCCCCTGATTTTGACCCCAAAGTCTCGGCTAGAATCGCGGCACCGTCCTGTAGCGTCACCCGCCTGCCCCAGACTCGAACATCACCGCCCCCCTCTCCACTCGCATCAACAATAGCCTTGCCAGACAGCTCAATGTCCTGGAAATTCTGCACGCCCTGGTATCCCAGAACAAAGCCTTGAGGCGTTGGAGTTAGACTGACCAGACTGTTACTCGCGACACTGCCAATTTCAATTTGCCCTTGCTCTGCCGTCAGAATGCCGCCCTCCAGTGCGATATTTCCACCGACCAACGATAGAGTTCTACCTGGGTTTACCTGGAGTCCAACAAATACATTATTACTGTCAGTAACCACTGAGCGATTAACGATCCTGCCTGGATTTGCACCAAATTGCAAGCCAATGGGCACATTGATAGTTAATAAAGGTGGAGCTTGCAGATTCGTGGCACTAAACTCTGTCCCATCAGCAAATTTGATACTACTTGCCGTACTGCCAAAAAACGAACCTCCAATATTCAACCTTGCATTCGGCCCAAAAATAATCCCATTGGGATTGAGTAAAAATAAATTCGCCGTACCATTAGCGCGAATCAACCCATCAATATGAGAAATCGACCCACCCGTTACCCGACTAAAGATGTTTTGAATATCACCAGTATTGTTAAAAAAAGCTTCGCCACCTGTGGGAACGGAAAACTCCCGAAAACTGTGAAATAGGTTCCTACCTGCCGTCGTGCCTCCCTCAATCGCGCGAGTCGTTCCTTGTAGGTTGACCGTGGAGTTATTTGGCAGAGTAGCATCGGGGACAATTTGTGCCGCCGTTGGGTCAGCGACCCATAAACAAAACAGAACGCTGCCTGAGAGCAACCCGAATCGGAGAGGACACCCTTTCATAAGCCGAAGCATTCAGGTTTTGCCGCAATGATGGCGATGAATTTTACTGGAAACGGTTGCCCAAGTCTAGATGAAGTTTTGGGCAGTGACAGTAGGCAATGCTGCTGCACCCAAGAACATCGTTAAAAGCAGCAAGACGCTTTCCCAACGGTGCCCCCACTGCAACAAAGATTGGATTCTCGGGAAAATTTTCTAGCTGTTTTTATACATATTTTTGTGATTTTGTCAACTATTAGGCAGAGTTAATAGCGATCAATTATTTGGTCGCGGTGCAGGGCAGAGTATTGACCGATACCAAGTCTCGTGAGGGGTTGCGGGCGGGTTAGGCGTGAGGATGATCTCGCCATTGGCACCTCTAACCCACCCGGTTGCTTCCACAATCTCAGTGGGGGGCGGCTCCTGGGCCTTCTTGCTCCCCTGCTCCAGGGCCCCCCTGCTCCCCTGCGCCTGTGGGTTAGGAGTGACCCAACCAACATCAAGGGCATTGTTGGCAAGAGCTTCCCTGGGAGTTGGAGGTAAGCCGCCGCGTCCGGTGATGAAAAATTCGTTCGTGGCGTACCTGGTGCCTATGGGACAATCTGGAGCGATTAATCGAGTAACATCAACCAAGTTGGCTGGTAATTCTATTAATCCAGAGCTGGGGTCAACATCGGGAGTGTTGATTTCTACAGTGCCGCTTAACTCCGGCGCTCCCCCAGTGGCGGTGATGTCACTTTCTAGAGTAGATGCGAGTCGGAACTGAGTGCCAAAAATGCTTTGGGCATTAATGATGACTTTACCCCCAAAGAAATTGTCAGAATTGGCGCTAATATCGCTATCTTCTAAGGCAGCAATTACATCGGTGTCGAGGGTGATGTTGCCACCTTTGATCTCGGTTCCAGTCAAGCTTCCTTGGGCATTGGTGGTGATGGTACTGTTTTGGCGCAATATCAAGGCAGATGCTTGCACGTCTATATTGCCACCGCTTTCTCCTGCGGTGGCATTAGTGGTGATGCGACTGCCACGGGTTAATAGCAAGGACTCTGAGCGCAGCCTAATATTGCCTTCGCCTCCAGTGGTGTCAGAGCTGAGGAATGCTTGGTTGTCCAGACGGATAGAGCCAGCGTTGACTACTATGTCGCCTGCCCTACCATTCCCTGCACTGGTAGCTGTCAGTGCAGCACCATTACTAACAGAAAGCGACCCGGTAGTAATCTCGATACCGCCCCCTTTGCCCACTGCTCCAGCTTCCACTGTGCTGAAGGCTGCACTGGCGGCTCCATTACTACCCACCCCATCAAACGAGACACTATCGGTGGCAGTAATCTTTACACTTCCGGCATCTCCCTGTCCGCGAGTGCTGGCATTGAGTCGAGCGCCGTCTGCGATCGCAAGCGACTTGGCAGTAATCTCGATACTGCCACCTTTGCCCACCGCTCCTTTTTCTACCGTGCTGAAGCTGGCACTGGCGAATCCATTGCTACCCACCCCATCAAACGAGACACTATCGGTGGCAGTAATCTTTACACTTCCGGCATCTCCCTCTCCGCGAGTCAAGGTATTCACTTGAGCGCCGTCTGCGATCGCAAGGGACTTGGTAGTAATCTCGATGCTGCCACCTTTACCCACTGCTCCCTTTTCCACCGAGCTGAAGGCTGCGCTGCCTCGATCAAAAGAGACAGTATCGGTGGCAATAATCTTCACACTTCCGGCATCTCCCTGTCCGCGAGTGCCGACAGCCAGTTGAGCGCTGTCTGTTACAGCAAGGGAATTGGTAGTAATCTCAATGCTGCCACCTTTGCCTACTGCTCCCACCGCAACTGTGCTGAACGCATCACCTCCATCAAACGAGATGGTATCAGTGGCAGTAATCTTCACACTTCCGGCATCTCCCTGCCCACGAGTTAAGGCATTCAGTCCAGCGCCACCTCTAACAACAAGCGACTTGGTAGTAATCTCGATGTTGCTACCCTTGCCCACTGCTCCCTTTTCCACTGTGCTGAAGGCTCCACTGGGAAATCCATTGCTACCCACTCCATCAAAGGAGATGGTATCGCTGGCAGAAATCTTCACACTTCCGGCATCTCCCTGCCCGCGAGTCAAGGCTTGTAGTTGAGCCCCGGCTGTGACAACAAGCGATTCGGTAGCAATCTCGATGCTGCCACCTTTGCCCACTGCTCCCTTTTCCACTGTGCTGAAGATGCCACCGTCTCCATCCAAGGAGATGGTATCCCTGGCAGTAACTTTCACGCTTCCGGCATCCCCCTTGCCAAAAGTGCTGGCATTCAGTTCGGCCCCGCTGGCGATCGTCAGCGACTCGGTGGTAATCTCAATGTCGCCCGCGTCGCCCATCCCCCCAGGTAGCACCGAATTGACAATCAGGCTGTCATTGGCAATCTTTATTGCCCCTGTAGCATTAATTTCAATATTTCCTGCTCGACTATCAATAGAACCCAATTCGGATGCTATACCCGCCAGCAGTACACTTTCTGCCAAAATTTCCAATTTACTGGCATTAATGGCAATACTGCCACTATTGTCAGCCGCTACGCTAGCTATAGAGCCGTTTGTCAAAGACACATCTGCTCTTTGGATGCCATCGGGGAATTGTAGAGATGGGAAATTTCCCGTCTCTACATCAGCATTGATGCCAACAGTTCCCTCTCCTACCAAACCTCCTAGTTCAACCCGACCCCCAAAAGCCTCCAAAATTACGCCATCCAATCTCACTGTGCCGCCAATCAGCGCTAAGGCTTTACCATTCGGCACTCTTAGAAAAGACCCCTGCACCTGAATATTTCCGGCATTGTTCCCGTATTGCAAGCCAATCGGCACGCTGATAGTCAGTAGTGGTGTGGTTTGGGATGGTATAGCACTAAACTGCGTTCCATCAGCAAAAGTTAGACTCCTAGCTGTACTCGCAAAAAACGAGCCGCCAATATTTAACCTGGCATTCGGCCCAAAAATAATCCCATTGGGATTGAGTAAAAATAAATTCGCCACACCATTAGCACGAATCAACCCATCAATATTAGAAATCGACCCACCCGTAACGCGGCTAAAGATGTTTTGAATATCACCGGCATTGTTAAAAAAAGCTTCCCCACCTGTGGGAACGGAAAACTCCCGAAAACTGTGGAACAGGTTCCCACCTGCCGTCGTTCCTCCCTCGATCGCGCGAGTCGTTCCTTGTAGGTTGACCGTGGAGTTATTTGGCAGAGTAGCATCCGGGACAATTTGCGCCGCCGTGGGGTCAGCTACGCACAAACAAAACAGAACGCTGCCCGAGAGCAACCCGAATCGGAGATGACACCCTTTCATAAGCAGAAGCATTCAGGTTTTGCACGCAATTATGGCGTTGAATTGTACTGGAAACGGTTGCCGAAGTCTAGACGAACTTTTGGGCAGGACTGACGCCAAGAAACCGGGTTTCTCGGAAAAACAGAAACCCGGTTTCTAGCGCCAACACACCCGCCGGATCGGTTTGATCCTACACAATGTAAATAATTGTCACAAAACACCATACTCGACCAAAAAAAATATATGCCCGGTTGGAGAAAGAAGTTGAGCCTTCGCTGCATAACTGCGCTGGAGTAGGACATATCCATTTTTAGAGCGAGATGGAAAGCTTTCTGAACACCTAAGTCTATAGGAGATAACTTATGGCTACCTCTATTCCCTATAACAGTCTCTTCGGCTATGGTCTGGTAAATGCCTCAGCGGCAGTGGCGCAAGCAATTGGACAAAACTCGTTTGCAGATGTCCCCAATTCAGGCGGCGATAATTGGGGATTAGATATGGTAAACGCGCCAGAAGTTTGGAATAGAGGATACACAGGTGAGGGAATTGTAGTTGCCGTTATTGATAGTGGAGTTGACTACACCCACCCTGATTTAGATAACAATATCTGGGTCAACTCAGACGAAATTCCTGGCAATGGAAAAGATGATGACGGGAATGGTTATATCGACGACATTCGGGGTTGGGATTTTGTCAATCGCGATAACGACCCGATGGATATTGATGGTCACGGCACTCACATCGCGGGCATTATTGCAGCAGAAAAAAACGATTTTGGTGTCACTGGCGTCGCTTTCAATGCCAAAATTATGCCCGTGAGAGTGCTAAATTCATCGGGCGGAACTATTGCTGATATTGCTGCTGGAATTCGTTATGCCGTCGATAACGGTGCTGATGTAATTAACCTCAGCTTGGGTGGTCCGTTTACTTCTCCTGAAGAAGCGCAAGCGATTCAATACGCCTTTGACAAAGGAGTAGTTGTTGTTACCGCAGCTGGCAATGATGGAGGATTGCAACCTGTTTATCCAGGTCGCCACTCTACTGATTTTGGTATTACGGTCGGGGCAGTCGATCGCAATAATGTTATGCCTTATTACTCGAACCATGCTGGTACTAGACCCCTAGATTATGTCGTCGCTCCAGGAGTAGATGTTCGCTCTACATTTCCAGGTAATAGGTATGAAAAAGGGAGCGGTACATCGATGGCTGCTCCTTATGTAGCGGGGGTTGCAGCTTTAGTTTTAAGTGCTAATCCCAATTTATCTCCGGCGCAGGTAGAAACCACGCTGACAGCAACCGCTAATTCTACTGGCATTCATTCTAATGTCTTTAATGGTTTTTTCCACCTATCTTCCGACCATGACTCTTTTGAGATTGCCCCAGGTGTGCTGGCTGATTCGCCGCTAGGACTGCTTGCCTTAGACGGAAACGATACGGTTGAAGGTTCGTCAGAAAGTGACATTATCAATGGCAACCAAGGCGATGATTTCCTTGGCGGCAACGGCGGCAATGACACCATCTGGGGTGGTAAAAACAATGATGATATCTTTGGGGACGCTGGCAACGACAACCTCAACGGTAACATCGGTGACGATTTCGTTGCCGGAGGATCTGGAGATGATACTGTCCGAGGTGGCAAAGATAACGATGACCTGCTAGGTGGAAGTGGCAACGATCAAGTCTTCGGCGATATTGGGAGCGATCGCCTCCATGGCTACGGAACCAGTGGTATAGAATACGATACTCTAACTGGCGGTACTGACTCGGATACCTTTGTGTTGGGCGGTTTCTGGGGTGTGTCCTACCAGGGAGCAGGACATGCCATCATTACAGATTGGGAACCGCAGTTAGATCGGATTGAAGTGCCGGGCAATGCCAGTCAGTACTCCCTCAGCTTTAGCAACTTAGGGGTTGGTAGTACTGCGAATGATACGGGAATCTATTTCGGTACCGATCTGATTGCAATTATTCAAGATTCCACCGACGTCAACATTTCTCTTGACTTCCGATTTGTTTAGTAATCCAAGTTGCTAGAACTAATGGCTAATGGCTAATGGCTAATGGCTAATGGAAAGATATGATTGAGTTTGGCAATTAGCAATTAGTAATTAGCAATGCCCAAGTTTATAACTAGCTACTTGCGCCATTAATTTTCCACTATCGCTTCTGACGCAATCTTGCTCAAGCCAACTTCTTGCAACAGATTAGCCCAATTGGGATCGTTTGAGTTAGTGCGACGCAATTCGGCAGCAGCAGTCAGCGCCTCGTACCAAATCCCGTTGCTGGCATAAAGGGCAATTTTCTGCTGTGGTGTGAGGATAACTCGCTTTCTCATAGGCGCCTGCTAGCGATCGTTAATCAACATAAATTACACGATTAGTTGTAGTTGCAATGCCAAATTGGCACTATCTATGAAGACCCTATGAAAAATCTATGCAGCAACCGGGTTTATGGCTTAGTAGTAGGTAAGTTCTGATATAATAATACATTTTAAAAATATGACTCGGCATAGCTTGTTGGTTCGGTTGAGGTACGAAACCGAACCAACATATTCGGGACTTACGGACGACGAGTCAGAAACCTTGTTAGTTTCAATCAAAATTTCAATTTCATCAGTTGCATTCAAATTTACTTGTAATCCATCCCGGATTTTTTCCCAGTCTTTAGATCGGGATTTACGCATTGGCACTATCTATGAAGACCCTATGAAAAATATATGAAG
Organism: Microseira sp. BLCC-F43; assembly: GCF_041929235.1. Classification (NCBI taxonomy): domain Bacteria; kingdom Bacillati; phylum Cyanobacteriota; class Cyanophyceae; order Aerosakkonematales; family Aerosakkonemataceae; genus Microseira; species Microseira sp. BLCC-F43. Next base: position 150,403 of record NZ_JBHFNP010000131.1, on the reverse strand, counting down.
CAACCGGGTTTATGGCTTCGTCGTGGGTAAGTTTTGATATAATACCACATCCCAAAATCTGACTCGGCATAGCTTGTTGGTTCGGTTGAGGTAGGAAACAGAACAAATATATTGATTCGCCTCACAGCCCAAGAAGGATTGTTTTAAGATTTGTTTCCGATCGGTGCATAACTGCAGGGATAAATGCCATAACCGAAGCCATATAACTTTTTCAGTTACGGTTAAAACCTTTCTGGAGAGCCTAGTGCCAAAGAGTGTTGAGGCTTTATGCATATGTCTGATTCCCAAACCAAGCATGATACTAAAGTTTCAGGTACTCACGAGGGTCAATTTTTAACATCATTTCAGCGCAAACTGTTGCGAAAAAAGCTTCAAGAAGCAAATTTACCTCAGTCTTATCGCCAGCGCCTGGAAATTATGTTGCTGGCAGATGAGGGCAAATCTCAATCGGAAATTTGTCAAACATTGGGGTGTTGTCCGGCAACAGCGCGGCATTGGATGCACATAGCGCGTACTGGGATGGCGCACCAATGGCAGGAATGTCCGATTGGTCGCCCGAAGGCAGTCAATCAGGCATATTTACAGCGCTTGCAAGAACTGGTTAGCAATAGTCCCCGCGATTATGGCTATGTTTTTCGGCGCTGGACGGCAAACTGGCTGAAAAAACATCTGGCAAAAGAATTTGGGGTGGAAGTAAGCGATCGCCATCTGAAGCGACTGCTGAAACAGATGGGGTTATCCACCATCCCCAAAACCAACCATACCTCTGAGAAGGCTAAGGGGTCGAAAATCCAGATTAATGACCTCAAAACCGAACCTATCGCCGATAATTGCGGATTTTTGCCTTTTAACTTCGCCGAATTAAGCAAGGATTCAGATCGTCATGGTGCCAAATCAGTTAGATCGGTTAGTTTCGCTGCAACAACTGGGCAATATTTTGGGATATCGTGTTTCGGAACAGGAATATCAGCGCTGTCTTCAAGCAGCTAAACTTCTGACTCCGAAGGTGGGAAAGTTCTGGCAAGGAAAGGATGGGGAAGCGGGGATATATATTGCGATCGCAGGCAAAGTCAGGTTGCTTGATGATGCGGATGAGTTAATCGCGACTTTGGAGGCGGGGGACTCGTTTGGGGAATTTACCTTATTTCCGGAGCGTCAGTTTCAGCCTTATACTGCTAGAGCGGCAGTCAATGTGCAACTGTGCTTTATTCCCGGCGAGGCGCTGTCGTCATTGATGGCTAAGTATCCGCAAATCGGGGAACATTTGCGGCAGCAAGCACAAGCGCGTAATTTCCTGTTAGTAAAATCCGATGATTCTGCCAAACAGAATCGGGAAAATAGCGCCAGGAATTCCTTAACAAAAACAGATAATACCAAAGAAACTTTCCCCGCGTCCCCCCATCCCCACCTCCCCGCGTCTTCTTCCCCCGCATCTGAGAAACAACCTCAGAAAAAAATTAGTAAAGCCTATTTTCCCAGTCCCACACAGCAAGTTGGACATTTATGGCAGCGTTTCGTGCAGCGCTATCCGTTTTTTGCACAGCAGAGTGGATCCGACTGCGGTGCAGCTTGTTTGGTAATGGTATCTCGCTATTGGGGGAAAAACTTTAGCGTCAATCGCTTGCGGGATATCGCCAACGTTGACCGCAATGGCGCGTCCCTGCGGGGTTTATCGACAGCAGCGGAAAGTATTGGTTTTGCCACGCGCCCGGTGAAAGCGAGTCTCGACCAGTTGGCGAAACAACAATTACCCGCCATAGTCCATTGGGAAGGAAAACACTACATCGTTGTTTATGAAATTACCAAAAAACATGTTATTGTAGCCGACCCCGCCATCGGTCAGCGCACCCTCAGTCACCAACAATTTAAACAAGATTGGACTGGTTACGCGCTGTTGTTGCAACCCACAGTTCTACTCAAAGATGCCAAAGAAAGTACAACCCCTTTTTGGCAATTTTTTGAGTTATTGAAACCCCACGGGTTGGTGATGTTGGAAGTGTTTCTCGCTTCCCTGTTTATTCAGATATTTGGACTCGTTACCCCCCTATTCACCCAGTTAATTTTAGACCGGGTAGTCGTGCAGCGTTCCGAACTAACTTTATTTGCTGTCGGTTTAGGATTGCTGATTTTTAGTTTATTCCGCGTGGCGATGACGGGGTTGCGGCAATATCTGCTAGACCATACAGCGAACCGCTTAGATTTAGCAATGATTGTCGGATTTATTCGCCATACCCTGCGGCTTCCTTTGAGTTTCTTCGAGAATCGTTATGTGGGGGATATTATCTCTCGCGTTCAAGAAAACCGCAAAATTCAACGATTCCTTTCCGGCGAAGCACTGTCTATCCTGCTAGATTTAATCACCGTGTTTATCTATGTGGGATTGATGTTTTGGTACAGTTGGAAAATGGCATTGCTGGCGTTGGCGATCGTCCCGCCTTTTTTCCTACTAGCGTTGATTGCCACGCCGTTTTTACAGCGGATTTCCAGGGAAATATTTAATGCTCATAGCAATGAGGGTAGTTATCTAATCGAAGCCTTAACCGGCGTGCGAACAGTTAAATCTACCGCCGTAGAACATACAGTGCGCTGGCATTGGGAGGAGTTGCTTAATAAAGAGGTAAAAACCAGCTTTTCCGGGCAAGTTATTAACAATCGCCTGCAAATTTTTAGCAACTCAATTGAAGCCGTAGTTACTACAGGTTTGCTGTGGTTTGGCGCCCACTTAGTGATTCACAACCAATTAACCATCGGTCAATTGGTCGCATTTAATATGCTGCTGGGAAATATTATTCGCCCCTTCCAACGATTAACGGTGTTGTGGAATCAATTGCAGGAAGTGATGATTGCAGTCGAACGAATTAACGATGTTTTAGATGCGTCACCGGAGGAAGATTTACACATCTCTGCGCGGCAATCGTTACCAGCAATCAAAGGGAATATTCGGTTTGAAAACGTCACCTTCCGCTATCATCCAGAAAGCGATGCTAATGTGCTGCAAAACCTCAATTTTACCGTAAAATCGGGGCAAATGGTAGCCCTCGTGGGGCGCAGCGGTTCGGGAAAAACAACCATTTCTAAGTTAGTTTTGGGGTTGTATCCGCCTAGCGATGGCAAAATATCCATCGACGGACACGATATTACCAGTATTTCCTTGCGTTCCTTGCGCCAGCAGGTGGGAGTCGTTGACCAAGATACATTTTTGTTTGGCGGAACAATTCGGGAAAATATTAGCTTGGCACATCCGGGGGCAAGTTTGGCAGAAATTATCGAAGCAGCGCGATTGGCGGGGGCGGATGAGTTTATTAAAAAGTTGCCGATGGGGTATGAAACCCAGATTGGTGAAGGGGGAGGAATGCTGTCAGGAGGACAACGACAGCGGATTGCGATCGCGCGCGCTTTATTAGGCAATCCTCGGTTGTTGGTTTTAGATGAAGCAACTTCCCATTTAGATACCGAATCGGAACGAATTATTCAGAAGAATTTGAACTCAATTCTCAAAGGCAGAACCACTTTAGTAATTGCCCATCGCCTTTCCACCGTGCAGAATGCCGATTTGATTTTAGTTTTAGACCAAGGAGTGTTGATTGAGAGTGGAACTCACGCCGAATTAATGGCGCAACGAGGACATTATTTTTATCTCAATCAACAGCAGTTGGCTAATGGCTAATGGTTAATGGCTAATGGTTAATGGCTAATGGCTAATGGTTAATGGCTAATGGCTAATAGAAAGAAGAATGCTATATTACTATGCCTCACAATTAGCAATTAGCAATTAGCAATTAGCAATTAGCAATTAGCAATTAGCAATTAGCAATTAGCAATTAGCAATTAGCGATTAGCGATTAGCAATTAGCAATTAATAACAACTCGCATTAATAGGAGAATTTATGACCAATACATTAAATGGACGGGTGAAAAAGCAACTGGATGAAATAGAAAGCGCTCCCATAAACTCAACCCCCCCAACACTAGACTCAACCCCCCCAACACCAGTCATTTCAAACGATGATTGGTCTGACGCAACGAAGGAATTACTCGATAGCTTGCCCCGGGTTTGGACAAGGGGAATGCTATATTTTTTAGTAACATTTGTATCGATCGTTTTACCTTGGGCGATGCTATCTAAAGTCGATGAAACTGGTAGCGCCAGAGGGCGACTAGAACCATTTGGCGCCACGCAAAGATTGGACGCTCCTGTTGCCGGAACCGTCACCGCCGTGAGAGTAAAAGAAGGAGAAACTGTAAAAGCAGGACAATTGCTGTTGGAACTAGACTCTGATGTCTTGCGAACCGATTTCCAACAAGCTCAAAATAAACTGGAAGGGCAACAAAATCGATTAGGACAGTTGCAGTTACTCAAAAACCAAATAATGCTAGCGATTAGCGTTCAAGAGCAACAAAACCAAGCGCAACAATCCGAAAAAATTGCTCAAGTGAATCAGGCGCAGCAAGACCTTAATTCTAAACAAACTGCGTATAATTTCCAAACAGAAGAACAACGTGCTGCTGTCGAACAAGCGCAGCAGAATCTGGATGCGCTCAAAAAAGCTTACAACTCGCAAACACAGGAAAAACTTGCGGCTTTTGAGCAAGCGCAGCAGAACCTTGATGCGCTTAAAAAAGCTTACAACTCGCAAACAGAGGAGAAACTGGCAGGAGTTGGACAGGCACAGCAGACACTTTCTCAGAGCAAAAACGCCTTTGAATTTGCCAAAACTCGCGTCAAATCGGATCAGATAAAATTCGATCGCTACAAACAAGCACTTGAGGAAGGTATCATTTCAAAAGACCGATTCAACGAAGTAGAACAGGCGCTACAAGCAAGCAAACAGGCGCTATCATCAGCTCAATCCGATATTTCCCAAGCCGAACTACGCCTGAAAGAGCAGCAAAACCACTATCAGAACTTTATTCATCAAGCTCAATCCGATATCTCCCAAGCCGAACTACGCCTGAAAGAGCAGCAAAACCACTATCAGAACTTTATTCATCAAACTCAATCGGATATCTCCCAAGCACAATTGCGTCTGAAAGAACAACAAAGCCGCTATCAGAACTTTATTCATCAAACTAAATCGGATATCTCCCAAGCACAATTGCGCCTGAAAGAGCAACAAAGCGCCTATCAAAGCCTGATTCAGGCAGGTAAACTCGCCGTGCTTAAAACACAGGAACAGCTAAAAGATTTGCAAACACAAGTTACAACCCTGCAAGCAGAAATAGCTCAGAGCAAAACACAAATTCAGTCTCTAAAATTGCAGTTAGAGCAACGAGTGCTACGTGCGCCTGTAAGTGGCATAATTTTTCAGCTACCTATCCAAAAAGCTGGGGCAGTTGTACAACCTTCCCAGATGGTAGCGGAAATTGCACCCCAAGAAACACCCCTCGTGCTGAAGGCACAAATGGCTACAGGCGAAAGTGGTTTGTTGCGTGAGGGAATGCCTGTCAAGATGAAATTTGATGCCTATCCTTTCCAAGATTACGGCATATTAGAAGGTCGTTTGAGCAAAATTGCACCTAGTTCCAAAGTAACCGAAACATCACAGGGTCAAATTGCTACTTATGACCTGGTAATTACTTTGAATCAAACTTGTATTACCTCCGGCAATCAATGCATCTCCTTAACTCCAGGTCAGACAGCAACCGCAGAGGTAATTGTGCGCCAGCGGCGGATTATTGATTTTCTGCTTGACCCGTTTAAGCAGTTGCAACAGGGAGGTTTTAAATTATAGTAAATAGGAGGAGATCGATCGCATATACACAGAAAAAAGCTGCGGTAAAAAGTTGGCTATCGCCGACTTGATTTAGACAAATATCAAACAAGAACAGTACTTACGCAAAGAAACCAGGTTTCTCCGAGAAATTGTTGGTTTGGCAACCATAGATTGACTCTGAAACCAGGTTTCTGGCAACGCCCTTGCGTCCTGAAAAAATCAACTTAAACAAGGAGAAACATCATGTTAAAAGCACTCGCCATTACCAACGAAGATATTCTGCATCAAGTCAAGCTATCCTGCAAAATACCTGAAATAATTGAGCAGATTATTGCCCGTAAAGCGATCGAAAATGCCGTTGCTGAAGCGGGTATCAAAGTGGAGACAGAAGAACTTCAGAAAGCAGCAGACCAAATGCGGTTGATCAACCAACTCCTCAATGCCGACGATACCTGGGCGTGGTTGGAAAAGCATCATCTGTCTCTCGATGATTTTGAAGAAATTGTCTACACCAATTTGCTCGCTGGTAAGTTAGCTCAACATCTATTTGGGGATAAAATTGAACCCTACTTTTTTCAAAACCAACTCGATTATGCAGGTGTGGTAATGTACGAGGTTGTATTAGATGATGAAGATGTGGCGATGGAACTTTTCTATGCTGTTAAAGAAGGTGAGATGAGTTTTCATGATGTGGCGCGTCAATATATCCAGGATGTGGAATTGCGGCGCAAAGGAGGATATCTGGGGATGGTGCATCGCAAGGATTTGAAAGCGGAAATTTCTGCTGCTGTTTTTGCGGCTAAACCGCCGCAGTTAATTAAGCCTGTTGTGACGGCTAAGGGTGTACATCTGATTTTAGTAGAGGAAATAATTCAGCCGGAATTAAATGAAAAGCTCCGCACAAATATCATTTCAAACTTATTCTCTCAATGGCTTAATCAACAAATTGCTGAAATAAGCAAGTAAACCTAATTAAACTATTTGTTTCATCAGGACTTACGCGCGACGAGGCTAGAAACCGGGCTTCTTTTCATAGAAACCCGGTTTCTTTGCGTAAGTCCTGTTCATTATTGGCTTGATAGAACATACCAAAAAACCCCTCAACTTGGTTGAGGGGTATGCTATTTTTCTAGACTATGACTCAGCAGGCTAATCAAGCCTATGCTAGTGTTTTAATGGAAAGCCATAGTATGAGGTCTGGTTCCTCCCTTGATGCTGAGAGCATCAAATTATGATAATTATAATGATAACCCCAGTTCCACCCTTAACGCTAAGAGCATCACCTTCAGACAATTCTGTTAACTGATCCAAATAGCTTTCCGAATCAGAAAAGAATTCGCTGCCGCTGACGGATAGATTTTCAATTGTGATTTTAGCCATGGTTTTATCTCGTTTGAATGTTTCTGTGAATTTGGGTTTTCAAGGATTAGTTAACCTTCCAATCCTTATGATTATATATTTGCAGATTAAACCGGCAATAACAACTACTTCAATCGTTTTTTTGATGACATAATTGTTTCAGTTTTTGCTTGAGATCGGATTACGAAAAACCCCTCAAGTTGAGGGGTTTGTTTTTACTCTAATTTAGACATGAAAAAGGCTCATCAAGCCTAAAATGTATACTACTCCCAATACTGCTCGGTTAAGAATATTCTTAGGTTGGGTTAAGCAACAGTGCAACCCAACCTACACATCAGTTTTTTGAGCTTAACCGAGTAGTATTAATACTACTCTTTTAGATTTGATACTTTCCAGATAGCAGTAAATGCTTAATAAGCAGGAAATGCTATGAATAAAAGAGTAGTAGTAATCCAAGTTCCACCCTTAATGCTGAGAGCATCACCTTCAGACAATTCTGTTAACTGATCCAAATAGCTTTCCGCATCAGAAAAGAATTCGCTGCCGCTGACGGATAGATTTTCAATTGTGATTTTAGCCATGGCTTTATCTCGTTTGAATGTTTCTGTGAATTTGGGTTTTCAAGGATTAGTTAACGTTCCAATCCTTTGATTCTATATTTACACATTTAATCTGGAACATTAACTAATTTAATTGTTTTTTTATGGCATAATTGTTTCAATTTTGGCTTGAGATAAAATTACGAACAACCCCTCAATATAGTATCTTTTGATTTTCAGATATATTTTATTTGAAATTTGTGCTGTCAAGGATTAGTTTAACTATTTCCTAATCCTTTAATTAAATCTTAGTATTTAAAACCTGAATCAGTGACTATAAAAACAATGTTATTGTGACATAAATGTTTCAGTAATGGCTCTAATATCTAGACCATAACTGCCTAATATTCACAGGACTTACGCAAAGAAACAAAGGGCGATCCGAAAAATCCTTGGTTTGTCAACTCGAGAACGACGAAGAAACCGGGTTTCTGGCAACGCCCTTGCGTAAGTCCTGATTCAATATAGTTGGGGTAAAAATACTTACTTAAAAAACAAAAAATCTGGCATTTCTGCCAGAGGAAATAGATTTGTTTATATCAAAGATTATGTTCAGCAATCACTCAAAACAAGTTTTGACAGAATTGCTTGATTTCTGTTTGCGTAAGAACAACGAAGTCGGAATCAAAACACCAAAAGCTAACAGACTGACTGTAGAATTAGGTTCGGGGACAGAAATCTTCACAATCTGACCTTGTCCCGAAAAGTAACCTCGGTTTGAAATATAGATGTTACCGTCAGAACCAAGTGCTAAAGCCGTGGGGAAAATTAACCCTTCATTAGCGATAGTTTTGCGATTACCATCAGGAGCTACATAAATCAGCTCACCATAAGGAAAACCATTTTGAGGGTTTAATAAATTAGAGGCAAACTGTAAGACATAAAGACCACCGTTGGGATCGAAAGCCAGATCAACTATTTGTGTGAAACCATCAGCGTAAACCACTGGCTGATTATCGGCACCTACTCGAAAGATACGTGCTGCCTTGTCTGGATTAGGGTACCCTGTTAATTCACCTACATACAAAGCACCATCAGGACCAGTGGCGATAGATGTGGGTACTGATTGCATTGCAATAGTTTGACCTGTAGCTGGGTCAGTCACAGGTCTCTCAGGAAACACAGACAGCAACTTCAGCTCACTCCCATCGGTTTTGGCTTGGAAAAGATCGTTTCCGGCTGCATCAACTATATAAGCATTGTCTCCCTGAATTAGGAAAGCATAAGGATTACTATCAATGCCATTTTGATAAGGATTGTACAAGCTACCACCTGTATCATCGGGATTGTATAAGCCCTCATAGGCTGCCAGATCAGCCAGCATTGTCCGCGAAGACCCAGTCTGAAGCCGATCGATAGCGATCAGTTGTCCAAAATCAGGGATTTTCAAGACATTATCCCGTTGTTCTGGAGAAGAACCCAAACCAATAACCAGATAAGGCTTTCCAGTCGCATCAAATTGTATGTCTTGGGGACCAAAGGCATTAAAACTTACAGGTATTTGTGGAATGAATGTTGCTAGGGATGGCAGACCTGTAACTACACGCTCTTGCTTGCCATTCTGAATGCGTGTCACAGCACCAGTCGCACCATAACACATCGACAGCCCACTGCCAGTACCTGGTGCCGGAATACAAGCTCCTCTACCGCCTCTACCTGCTTCCGTCACGTAGAGAGCGCCATCTGAACCAAAGGTCAGTCCCCTTGGTCCATCAAGACCACTAGCTATGACATTCAAACTAGCTGCATAGGATACTTCTCCAACTCCAAGAGTAATGAATGCTGCTCCCGTCGCAGCCATCAACAACTTTTTCAGCATTTTTTAGTTTCCTATTGAATGAGAATTCTGACGCTAAAGATCATCCCTACCACTAATCCTCATCTATCGGCGAATAGATATCTTCAGAATTGGCATTCAAGTAAACACGTTGTAAGTCAATACCCAAAAGAGAAAACTGATCGAGGATAGCCTTCATCCGCTTCTCTGGTAAGTTATCCCCTTGATGCCAAGCTGCTAACAATCCATTAGCCAGAATCTGACAGCGATTCATCCCAAAACTTTCCTGTTCGCCAAACTTTTGGTTTGGTTCCTCTGCTAACCCCAACCCTGGTGCTAGCGGCATTGTGAATAGGGGAACTTCTGGTTTGAAAAGGGATTTGTGTTCTGCATAAACAGTCTTGACAACTCGCTTTATGTCTTCATAATCCCTCCTATTAAAATACAAAACTCCAGAATCGTAGCGTTGGTAATCCTTTGGGTTATACAAAACCTTGCAGCTAAAAGGAATTTCCCTCTCGTTCAGTCCCTGGGTTAGACTTCCCATCACTGCAACAGCACCTTCAGGAGTTAAATTGAAATATATTCGCACCGTTACTTGTTGATTATTTGCATCCTGATAACGGCTTGAACCCACATTACCAACCGCCATGTAAAAGCCATTTTGCACCAAATTTTTAGGCATACGGATAGCAACCACATCACCAACTACAGCCGCTGATTCATCTGGTTTTAGATGCTTATCCCGCTGAATATGTAACCTCAAACTACCGTTAGTTACTGCTAAACTCCCATCACTTTCCTCTCTCAGGACATGCCAACCAGGCGCAAAGTACCCCTCTCCACAATTACTTTCATGTAATCGCTGATAAAATCCCACATCTATGCCTAAGAGGGTATTATTTTCCAAATCTAGGCGCAAAGCTTTTCCCTCTCCATCTAGTGCTAGAGAACTTCGCATTGAACCGTTGTAATAAATACCGTAGAGAAAACTCCGCAGTTGCAGACTCAGATATTTCTGCTGCATTTCTTCAGGCATTTTCTGAAAACGCTCAACCACCTCTGCTGGCAGTTCCAACGGTTTGTAATCTGGATGACGAATGGAGAAATCGGACTGAATCTCAACCAGGCGAACAATATCTTCCAAAACGTCCATTAATCGGCTATATGCCTCAGTCTTTAACCGAGTTTGAGTAGAATCGAGTAATTGCATAATCCTTTATCGACAACGAAGTACCTTAAGCAACAGGACTCTTTTGAGTAAATTCAGCAGCCACACCAAAAATTGTTGGCATTGATTGTTCTGGACGACACAACAATGTCTTGGCAACTTGCAGCATGGCAATTCCTCCATTACCAAAATATTTTTGATACTGAATCATTGCCTGAATCTGTTGAATCAAAGCAAAACCCGCAAATTGCACCACGCGCAACAAGAAATCAGAACGGTGTTCTAAAATTTCTGGGAAAACCTGCAAATAAGTTTGAGTTAATGCAGCAATTGAAGGCTGAAGCTTTTCTAAAGGAGTCATAGCTAAGCGCAAAGATTCCTCAATACTCAAAGACTTACTGATAACCAAACTACCCAACCAAATGTGTAGATAGCTGCTAATAACTGTTCCTAAATCAAAAGCTGGATCTCCCCAAGCAGAACGTTCCCAATCAATCAGCCGTACAATACCGTTACTAGATTGCTGCCAATTTGCGTGCAGAAGGATATTATTTAGTTTCAGGTCATTGTGGGTGAGACAAGAAGGAATTACAGCATTACCTAAATTAGCGATCGCTTGCCCTAAACTATCGTACCGCTGATAGAGGGCAAAAAACTTCAATCCATCCGCAGGCACCGCACCAAAGATTTCTGGACTAATCCGTTCCAACCCCTGAATTAAATTAGTCACCATGTCAGCCTTTAGATTATCTGGATTTCGCGAGAAAAAATCCTGATATTCTTGGTGGTTGAAACTATGCCGATGGATAGTTGCCATCAGCGTACCAATTGCCGCAGCAATTTCTGTATCAAAGCTATTCTCCTTCGTATAGAAATCCATTAAATCTCGATAATCATCCAGATATCGGAAGACAATAATCGAGTTTTCCCGATCAAAATGCAAGGTTTCTGACAATAACGGACGTAGGATATCCAGTTCTGGAAATTGTTGTAGGAATTCCTGAATTCGCCACTCACTTAAAAACTCACCAGCCACTTGACCCTCGTGATTATGCCGTTCCTGCTTAACCAGCAGCTTACGACTGTCTGGAAAAGTGAGTAATAAGTTAAAGTTTTTGGCTTCAAGTGGCTCTACCTTACTCAAAGGTTGCTCTGAGCGATCGCATAAACCATTCTGAGCTAAATAATCAAACACATTATGAGAGTTTAAGATAAATTTCATAAGCTATGCTCTGGTTGATTTGCAATTTTGCTTGAAGAATTTAACTTATTATGGTCATCTCATGTCTCAGAAATGAGCGTCATAATTGCCTCATCTCTAGATAATCATAGGCAAGTTCAAAGGTATTTAACCAAATTGACAAAGTTTTGAGGAGAAACAAATAAAACATTTATGTTCCCAAAAATCCAGTCACAGGGAAGCCAGAAATCACAAAAACCTTCATTTCTCGTAACCTTACACTGCAAACTTTGGGCAAGAGCTAAAACATTTATGTCCCAAAAACCTGACCAACTGCTAAGCTTGCTGCATTGCTCCCACAAGATGTAACAGATGCGCTCGCTTGCACCTACCTCACCAAATTCCGTTGATTCCGTCTGCGCCTTGCTGTTGGGAAGGCGTCTATTGACATAGAAACCGGGTTTCTTGAAGAAGAAGCTTAAGGTTATATCAAGAACCCCGACTTCTTTAAGAAGTCGGGGTTCTGAGTCTTTTGATTTGGTGGAATTAAGTGGAAACCAATATTTCAGGTGATGTTGGGTTGCGCGATCGCGCAACCCAACCTATAATTACTCAAGTGCGTTAGAAATCCAACTTTGAATAGGTGTATTTTCATTTAACCACTGTCCAGCTTCCCACCCTGCTTGAAAAGCCCCCCAAACAGCACCTACAGCTGTCAAACGAGTTGCTAAACGAGTACTTCCCGAAAACCACCCACTCACAGGAGATTCTGGTGTTGGACGCAATCCACCCCATATTTGTTCTAATTCCTCACTTGTCAAGGTGCTTTCTTGGTTTAAATCAGAGATGACAATTCTAGACATTTTTCGTGACTCCTAAGAAATTGATTTTGTTTGAGATTCGAGGTTTAATTCAATTACCTCGTATTATTAATATAATCTCTTATTAATTCGTGATTTTACAGGATTTTTCATTTTATAAAGTGACATAAATAATGCATTCTATTGACTTAATAAATAAGTCAAAAATTTCATATAAAAATTTCCCATATATTTTCAAGTTATTTATTGTGATAAAATGAACATAAATCAAGCAATTATGAGTGATTTTTGCATTAAATTCAGTCTAGTTTGAATATAATTACAACCTTGTGGTTGAACAGTCAACTCTCCAAAGTATCAAAAATCAAACATTTATGTCCTGTTTGATTTTTCAACCCTGCTTTTAAATTAAAAAAACAAAAAATCAACCCAATAAAAACATTGGGTTGAAACCAAATAAGTATTAAACCTCAAATCAAATCACGCTTATATGGAGCTAATCAGCATTAACTTTTCAACACACCTACTTCCCTCTCAATTCTATCTAAAGCCTTCTTTGCTCTAAAAAGCACTCGCAAAAAAGCCACCTGACTGCCCCAAGCAGAACGAGGCAACAGAGGAGTGAAAGAGTTTACCTCAGCCTGAGAGTTATCCATTGATGACTCTAAACTACCATTCCTCCGATCAGAAACAGTCGTATCTTCTAGTGAAATAGAATCAGCGTACATAGTATTCACCTTGCAGTTATTAAACCCTTGCACCAACCAATAATGCTACTTCTGTTTCCTCTGCCCAACCTTCTGGCCATTGAATGCGATCGCTGTTAAAATGCAGCGGATCGTTTTCCGGCAAAGGAGCATCAATTGGTGCCTCAATCAAAGCAAACTCTCCATTATCAAACGGTTTCCCATCCGCTCGCCGCTTGAGAACCACTCTCTCCCTCTTGCCGCATTTAGCTTGTGCGATCGCTCGGTGATGACAGTAAGGATTATTCCCTCTCTTATCAAAGAACACATGAGCCGTCCAACTGCAACCCCCGCGACACAGTTCGGCAAATTCGCAAGTCTTGCAGAAACCCCACAAGTGTTCGGTTCCTTTAGGAGTATCAGCCCCCAAATTAAACCGCAATTCTTCTGTTTCTTCAATAATTGTCCGCAGTGAATAGTCTCGAATATTGCCCCCAGTGTAAACAGAAGTTGGCAGTGAGGGACAACCTTTAATTGCACCATCCGCTTCTATTCCCAAAGCAGAAAGTCCAGCACTACATCCCTGCCAAAACGACCAAGCATCGCCTCCTCGCAACAGTCGCTCATAAGGGCCATAGTAACCGATATTATTCCCTGGCTGAATTCGTACACCTTCTCGCTTCGCCCTTTCAGCAACACGAGCAATCATTGGATACACATCCAGTAATTCATAAGGTTGTAAAAGAATGTCGCTATTATCTGCTGCATTCCCCATCGGCACAGTTAATTGAATTTGCCAAGCAAAGATTCCGGCATCGCGAATATGCTCGTAAATCCGGGGGAATTCCGGTGCAGAAAGGCGATTGATTTGAGTATTGCAACCGAAGGGAATACCCGCTTCTTTAAGGTGGCTCATGGTTTTAAAAGCCCATTGCCAGGAACCTTTTTTACCACGCAGTCTGTCATGAGTTGCTTCCAAACCATCAACCGAAACAGAAACTACTTGAATTCCAGCTTCTTTCATCCGGCGTGCTGTATCTAGATTAATACCAAAACCGCCAGTTGTCATTCCACAAACCATCCCAGCTTGGGTAATTGCTTTGGCAATTTCTAACCAATCAGGACGGAGAAAAGCCTCACCCCCAATTAGAGTTACTTCTTTTATTCCGACTTCCGCTAGCTGTCTGACAAGATCAAGAGCTTCTTCAGTAGAAAGTTCTTTCTCCCGCGCATTACCTGCACGAGAACCGCAATGTTGACACGCGAGATTGCACTTAAGAGTTATTTCCCAAACTGCATAACTAATTCTGCGATATGTCATCAAAATACCCTCAAATAATTTCTACAAAAGGGGGAACCCATCTCCCCCAGAAATCTCGGCTTATGCCTCAAACTTTCTTAACTATTCATAAAAATTTTGGCTTTGGATCCAGGACTCCGGTGGAGTCACTCCTCCATACATTAGGTAGTCATATGGATATTTTGGAATAAATAAAAAACTCTTTCCACCAAAAACAACTTCCAGTTCTTTTTCATCTAATTCCCTGAGTTCGCCATCAGCCCCATCTGACTCTAACAACTGGGCGGTATATTCTTCAAACTCCTCTGGGGTGAAATCGTAGCCAGCAGCTTTGACGATTTGGCTACATTCATCCTTGCTATTAACCTGCTGAATTCGAGAGCGAAACGCTTCATCAGTAGACAGCCTTTTGTAGAAAGCTTCAACATTTGCTAGAGACATAGTTGGAT
This sequence comes from Microseira sp. BLCC-F43, assembly GCF_041929235.1. Taxonomy (NCBI): domain Bacteria; kingdom Bacillati; phylum Cyanobacteriota; class Cyanophyceae; order Aerosakkonematales; family Aerosakkonemataceae; genus Microseira; species Microseira sp. BLCC-F43. The sequence continues at coordinate 135,347 of NZ_JBHFNP010000131.1, read as the reverse complement.
CCTTTTCAGTTATTTAGACTCAAACAATAAGCTTCATAATTGCCTATTGTCTACACAATACTAGGCAATTTCAAAGGTATTTAACCAACTTGACAAAATTTTGAAGAGAAACAAATCAAACATTTATGTCCGCAAAAATCCATTCAGAGGGAAGCCAGAAATAACAAAAACCTTCATTTCTCGTAACCTTAGACTAAAAAATTTGGGCAATAACTCAAACATTTATGTCCCAAAAACCTTGCCAACTGATACGCTTGTTGCATTGCTCCCACAAGATGTAACAGATGCGATCGCGTTGCACCTACCTCACCAAATTGCGTTGCTCCCGTCTGCGCCTTGCTGTTTACAACCTTGCCAACTCTATTTGGTCAGCTAGAGAATATTTTGCCGATTCAAACGAGGGATGGCAACGGGAGTTGCTGTTGGGAAGGCGTCGGATTTTAAAATCAGATATTCATGAAGTAGAAACCGGATTTATTGAAGAAACCCGGTTTCTACTTTGTATAGGTCAGGTTATGAAGTCAATTTTTATGGAACAATTAATTGAACAAGGTGCTGCTAAGCTTTCTGGGTGAAGTCGTCCGCGTTTACGCGCTTGACGATGAGGGCGAAATTGGAGGCGATCTCCGCTTCGTGCAAGCAACCCGACTGTAGGGTTATCTCAAAGCATCGACAGCGGTTAGGATGCAGAGTTAATCAAATCTGCCAGAATGGCAACATCTAGGCGGGTTTTTTATTTATATTTTTTGATTACAGACTGCATATTTCTCTCACTCTATCCCCATCTTAGATTAGATGTATTAGCTCTGAGTTAGCACTCTAAAAACTTTCAATAAATATGTCTCCCAATCAATTCTTCACCGCTCCCAATAATTTATCCCGTGCTGTAGGTCAATATTTAACTCCTTTTCAGCGCAAATTGCTGGAAAAGAGTCTGCAGGAAAATTTACCTGAGTTATACCGTCAGCGCGTCGAGATTATGTTGTTAGCTGATAGGGGAAAATCGCAAGCAGAAATTTGTCAAATTCTGGGATGCTCTCCGGCAACTGCCAACCGTTGGATCTTAGTAGCTCAAAGTGGCATGGCACACGAATGGCAAAAACGTCGGCGTGGTCGTCCTCAAAAAGTCAACGAGCAATATTTGGAACGTTTAAAAGAATTGGTCAGTCACAGTCCCCGTGACTTTGGTTATGCTTTTGAGCGCTGGACGGGAGGCTGGTTAAGCAAGCAGTTGGAAAAAGAATGTGGCTTAAAACTGAGCGGACAGCACATTAATCGTCTCCTCAAGCATATTTTTCCTCAATCGAATAATCTAGCGCCAAAGGAAATCAATATTCCCTCAAATTCTCGTCTCATTATTCGCGATCTGCCCTTGCCTAACTCGGTAAACTCTCCCGGATCGCTGTTTATTGGCGGTTCTCTCGACTAAAGTCACCCATCATTTGTTTGCCGATGGGGTAGAGCCGTATTTTGTGGAACACACCTTAGTTAACAATCGCGGATCAAGAGGTGTCTGCCGTTGCGTAGAGAGAGTTTGGTTTAAAGAAGCTGGTATTAACCCCTAAAGTCGCGTTGGTGATTTTAGGGGGATTTTTTTGAGGAAGTTTTGAATTGAGGGGATTTTTTTAGGTAATATCATGTCCGTTGAATTGCCCATAATAAAAAAAACCTCACCCCGTCGTTGCGTAGGGACACGGCATCAAAGATATCTCGGACAAACAGATAACGTTAATAATGCCGTGTCCCGGCTTGGGATCGTGGGTAATCGACCGGACATGATATAAGTTTTGAATGCAAATAGTTGATGAATTTTCAAAAAGTCTTGATTTAAAGGTTTTTGAGTTTAAATAACTTTAAATAAAAGTGGATTTTTTCCTCTTGAGGCTTTTCAATGCTGAAATCAATTAGTTTATATAATTTAAAAAAACCGCTGATACGGTGTTGCAATTAACTTGAGTTTAAAGTAGTCTAAAAAATAGATTGTTGCTGATACTTCGATAAAACGAGTGATTTGTTTATGGCACGAATTACAATCTCCGACATCAATAATATCAATATTATTGAAGATATAGATGAGCTAAAAACAAGTGAAATTTCTGGAGGAGCTAACGAAGGGGTCTTAATTGGAACGCTTATTGGTATTGGCTACGGAGCCTTAGCTGGAGGTGGTATATTGACTCCAATTTCAGCAGCAGTAGGTGGTTATATAGGTTACAACCTATCATATCCATCGGGTGGTGGTGGTGGTAGGGGTGGCATGATTTGTGAAATGATAGCAGCCTAAAAGTAATTAGTTACTGCTAAATCTTGTTCTGGCGTCCTTTGTCAAAGAGTAATTAATTTAAAAACAGATGGGTGAAATTAACCCAATCTAAAGCCAATTACTTTTTTATAATTAGACGGAAGTTACCCCGCGTCGCAGGGTAACTTCCTCCTGAAACCTCTATCAGAAACTCAAAGCCAGAGGCTGTCTCTAAAGAAGTCTAAAAAAAATGGTTATTCCAACATATTTTGTATAATCCCTCCGCCTCCGCCTCCGCCTACAACGTCAATTACTGTTCCAACTACGCGAATCCAGCCTCCGTCTACATTGTCATGAACCCAATCATCAAGCTTTCGCAAAAATGACGGAGTACGGATACCAGTCAACTTACGAAACCAGCCTCCTCCTAAAATAGCCTCCATCTCTAATTGAGAGAGTTCAGCAAATTCAAACTGAGTATGTTGTAAATCAGCGATTTTGATCTTAGCCATGATGAGTTAACTCCTTATGGTTTGTTTTCTCACATCTTGCACCAGGGTTATCACCAAAGTTTCTGGCAACTGCCTTTACCTGAAAGCCTAGATTTTGCATCTAGAAACCCGGTTTATCAAGCCTTATTGAGCAAGGTGCAAGATGTGAGTTTTACTAATTTCATCATGAATCATCTTTTTTTCAATCGCCATATTTTTGGGGATTTAATTAACTTATTTATGTCTAGGCTCAAACTTAAAATATTAATGGTTGCTCTGATTTTTCAATTACAAGTCTTTCAAGTTCATGGTTTAATCAGAATATAAATAGCTCAATTAGGTTTAGTTTATTTATTTTTAAACTTTCGATTAAAATCATTTTGATGGGTTTGAACAAAAATAAGTTATTTTTGTGACAGTTGCACTAACGAAATTTAAAGCTTTTTCAGCAGTGACAGTGTTTTTGATGGACTAGATAGAGATAAAATCGGGACATAATTAGCTGAATTTATGTTCGGTGAATAAGATTTGAGGGGTTGATTTATATTTTTTATATGATTATGATGTAAATCATAAGCATTTTAGAATCAGGAAAAACTCAAATGGCTAAGATTCATGTTTTTGATTTACAACCCAGAAAAATTTCAGATTCTGAAAACCATCTTTCAGAGCTATCTGAAGCGGATTTAACGGTTCAAGGTGGAGGTTTTGTTGTAGCTGCTGTTGTAGTAGTTGCTTCTGTCGCTCTTGCCGCAGCTCCTGTAGTAGCAGTTTGGAATGCTGTTAAAAGTCAGCAGAAGTAAAAGAAACAATTAGACGTCACTGCCCGCTAAATATCAGTGACCATAGTGTCCTTCTAGAAGCGACGCGGGGATATTTGCTTGGCAGATTCAGTTAACCGTAAGGAACAGCCCATGACTGGAAATTCGCCCCTAAATACAGCCAACAATTCTCACCAGCAAAGTGAGACTCAAAAGCCCTTATTACCCCGAGCTGCTTGGTATAGTCAAGTCGCTTATTTGAGAGCCTTATTTCGCGTCAAAAAAGCCTTGGATTTGAGCGAGCAAGAAGCTGGTGTATTCAAAAGTGAGTAGGGTCTCATATCATGTCCGGTCGATTACCCATGATTAGGAGTAGGGAACATTATTAACGTTATCTGTTTGTCCGAGATATCTATGATGTTCCCTACCCAACGACGCGGTGAGGTTTTTTTATTATGGGCAATTCAACGGACATGATATCAGATGCGATCGCCTTGCACCTACCTCTTGCTGTTGAAAACCTTGCCAACTATATTCGCCAGCTATAGAATATTTTGCCGATTCAAACGAGGGATGGCAACGGGAGTTGCTGTTGTAAAGGCGTCAGATTTTAAAATCAGATATTCATGAAGTAGAAACCGGATTTATTGAAGAAACCCGGTTTCTACTTTATTTATCGATTGTAGTAATGGTTTAGCAACTTCTGGTTAAAGTGCGTAAGTCTTAAAATCAATTCTCCGGAACTCTAACCATTGCTGTCCCTACAGGGATGTCTCCCATCAATCCCTGCTTCATAGCAAAAACCCGATAAAGCACTGTTTCTCCCACCTGGTTCATTTCAACACCATTCAGCATCACCCTTATATAATTGTCAGGCGCTACTGGTTGAGGAAAGTTAATTGCCACGCTTCCCGTACTGACTGCCACATTCGCTGCTATCTCTTTCCCTGTTTGATCCGTAATCCGAACTTGCCGGACACTTTTCATCTCGTTTGGTAAAGCGATCGTTAGATTTGTTAGAGGATACCCCGTAACAGCTACGTTAATGAAATGGCTATCGTTATTAGCACTGGCGATACCCGAATCAGCAATAAAGGGCGCGCTAAAGTTGAAACGCATCTGTGCCTGTGCTTTAGGGGCAATAGCAGGAACAACAGCAGTACTTAGTATCAAAGCAGATAGACCACCGTAAATTAGACTTTTCACTTGCAATACTCCTGAGTGGATAAAACCCATCAATTGATTGTTTGGCTTTGTCAGTCCTGACGCAAACACCAAAGTTTCTCTGAAAAATCGTCGCTTTGGAACTAGAGATAGCAGCAAGAAACTTTGGTGATAAGCTCGTCGTGCGTCAGGACTGTTTGTTTTGATTGCCTTCAATCAATAGAATGATTTACCCAGATGAGATGAGGCTGATTAATAGATTAAAGTTAGATGAGAATTTGAATTTGTCGCTCGCTCGCTGGTTTGGCCAGAACTTATACTTGTTGCCAAAGTCAGCTAAACCGGAAAGCGCAAAAATGTGACAACCGACACCATCGGAAAATATAGTTTAATATAAAACATTTTTAATCCTTCTCGGCCATCGGTCAATAATAACGCAAGTTGCTAGTTATAAACTTTGGCGGTGCTAATTGCAAGCTTGCTAATTGCTAATATAGGATTTTTACTGACATTAGCCATGAGCCTCGTGACCACGGCTCTGCCTGGGAACGCCATTAGCTGCTATGCATGAGATAACTAGCAACTTGAGTTATTAGCCAAATCGTAAGATTTTGTCGGGTTGTATAGACCTGATAAAAATTTTGGCTCAATCTGCCGCCCGCCCAAGAATGCAGCAAAATAAAGATAGCAGCAAACAAAATGCATTCACAGGTATGGAGACGACCCCAACAACAATTGAGCAGACTCTGTCGTATCAAAACACAACTGTAGATAACGACTGGACGACTAGCACAACGCTAGAAAAACAAGCGGCGGGATCTAGCTCAACTGACACCATGCCTGCTGGTGGCAGCGACCTTTCTCGTTTTGATTGGAAGGAAGCGTGGTATCCCGTCTACTATATCGACGATCTGGATAAATCTAAGCCTTCGCCTTTTACCCTACTAGGCAGAGATATTGTCATCTGGTGGGATAAAACCGCTTCTTGTTGGCGCGCGTTTGAGGATAAATGTCCCCACCGCCTTGCACCCCTATCCGAGGGCAGAATTGCCGAAGATGGCAATTTAGAATGTCCTTACCACGGTTGGGCTTTTTCTGGCAGCGGTGAATGTCAGCGCATTCCGCAACAAGTTGAAGGTGGAACGGCGGAACTTTCTAAACGTGCCTGCGTTGCTTCGTTCCCGACGGTGGAAAGACAGGGATTATTATTTGTCTATCCGGGGGAACCAGAAAACGCGGCTAAAACCAAAGTTCCCATCGTTGAACCCCTAGAAGATTCTCCCGCTGAGTGGACTTGCCTCAATACGTTTCGGGATTTGCCTTACGATGCCCTGACGCTGTTAGAAAATGTCCTAGATGCGAGTCACGTTCCTTATACCCACCATCGCAGTGTGGGAAATCGCGCCTATGCCAGCCCGGTGGAGCTAGAAATAGTCGAATCTAACCGACAGGGGTTTAAAGGGGTTTGGGAACAAGGGCCGCGACGGGGGACGCTAGGCCGCCAGGATACGACGTTTGTCGCCCCCGGTTTGATGTGGCACGATTTGACCTCGAAGCAGTTTGGCAGAACCTTGACGGTGGTGTATGCAACTCCGATTCGCAAGGGGGAGTGTCGGGTATTTGCGCGCTTTCCGTTTAAGTTTTCCAGCAAATTGCCTGCTTTGTTTATCAAGCTGACTCCACGTTGGTATTCCCACATCGGACAGAATGCGGTTTTGGAAGATGACCAGATTTTCTTGTACTTTCAAGAACGCTATCTGGAGGCGGCGGGTGGTAGTTCGCGCTTTGCCAAAGCATTTTACCTGCCAACTAAAGCAGATCGGTTCGTGATGGAGTTGCGTCAGTGGGTGAATCAATACGACGCGGAACCATTTCCAGGGTCGATATTGCCTCCACCTGCGCCCCGCGAACAGTTGTTAGAGCGGTATTATTCTCATACTCGCAAGTGTGCGAGTTGTCGGACAGCTTTAGCGAATATCAAGCGGGTGAGGATGGCTTTGGCTATTTTAGGAGCGATCTCATTCTCCATCACCCCTCTACTCGCACTCTCTCTGGGCGAAACCGCAACCCCAACCGTTGCCCTCTTAACCCTCCTAACCTTGACTTGCGGTGCAGGATGGCTGTTTTTAGGACGCCTGGTGCGCCAATTTTACCAAGGTCGCGATATACCGCCGCGCAACTTGCCGGAGAAAAAGCGTTGACTTACTCCCCTGTCTCTTGACGAGGGGATGCTTAAAAGGTTGTTACGAGGCGGTCAATAGACACGCCTCTCCACCTTTCTTCCTGTTTCTCGGATTCTTATAGCGGATTGCAGCCGTATGAGGTACGGCGCTTGGTGTGCCAGCAGCAAAAATGGCTGCGGCTTTGTTTGTCAAGCGCGCAGCCATTTTTGCTGCGCGCTTGACAAACAAAGCCAAAAGGCTGTACCTCGATCGTTTGCCATCCGCGATCAACGTATTTTGCTCAAAAGCTAGATCCCCGAATTCTCCTGTGAAGTCGGGCATCTCCGCGTCAAGGCTCCCTAATCTTGTAAAATCTTTCTTAAATCTCCACTTTCTCACTAGAGATTGTGGAGTTTTTGCTTGCGTTTTGTGTCCAGTGGGGGTAATATCGATAAACGAGGTTGTAAAATACGGTATCCCTACCAATTTACCGTATGTTATCGGGGGTAAAAAAATGACCATATGGCAGCGCCTGAGTAGGCTGAGAGTGAATTCGATCAAAAGTTTCGTATCGTTATTTTTGGTAGGGGTGAGTTTGAGCGTTGCGATCGCTGCCTGTTCGAGTGGCGGTCCAAGCAATTCTACCACTGGCAGTCCCGGTGCCCAAAACAAGCAAAATGTCGAAGTAACCCTAGTTTCGTTTGCCGTCACCAAAGCCGCCCACGAAGCGATTATTCCTAAATTTGTGGAAAAGTGGAAGCAAGAACATAACCAAAACGTCACCTTCCAGACAAGCTATGGCGGATCTGGTTCACAAACACGCGCGGTAATTGATGGTTTGGAAGCAGATATTGTCCACTTGGCACTAGCGTTAGACACTCAAAAGATCGAAAAAGCCGGACTAATTCAACCGGGATGGGAACAAGAAGTTCCTAACAACGCCATTGTTTCCAAATCCGTTGCCGCATTAGTCACTCGTGAAGGCAACCCGAAAGCAATTAAAGATTGGTCAGATTTGGGAAAAGATGGAATTAAACTAATTACTGCGGACCCTAAAACATCGGGCATTGCGCGGTGGAATTTCCTAGCCTTGTGGAATTCGGCGATTAAAACAGGCGGAGATGAAGCGAAGGCTTTGGATTTTGTCACCAAAGTTTATAAAAATGTGCCAATTCTAACCAGAGATGCGCGGGAAGCAACCGATGCCTTTTTCAAACAAGGTCAGGGAGACGCGCTGATCAACTACGAAAACGAGATTATTTTGGCACAACAAAAAGGCGAAAAGGTATCATATGTTATTCCCGATGTCAATATCTCGATCGATAATCCAATTGCCGTGGTAGACAAAAACGTAGATCGGCACGGTAATAGAGAAGTGGCTGAAGCATTTGTCAAATTCCTGTATACTCCAGAAGCGCAACAGGAGTTTGCTAAAGTCGGTTTCCGACCTGTAAATCAAACAGTCGCCCAAACCAAGGAATTTGCCGACAAATATCCCAAAGTCAAAACTTTAGGTACGGTTAAGGATTACGGCGGTTGGGGTGAAATTCAGAAAAAATTCTTCGAGGACGGGGCGGTTTTTGACCAAATTCAAGCGAAAAAATAGAGGGGAATTGCTAATGGCTAATTGCTAATTGGTAATTGGCAGAAAACAACTGGTGGGGGCAGGTATTATCCGCCCCTACAAAATTGAAAACGGACACATTCTGATTTTTATGGCTGTATCTTCTCGAGGGCAACTAAATTCTCAAACGCCAGTGGTTAAAAGGTTATGGCGATCGATAGTCCAGCTTCCCTGGACTTGGCGAATTACCCTGGGATACCTCGCGGTAATGTTGCTGGTTCCCGTAGTAGCAATGTTTGCGAAAGCGAGTACTGAAACTCCGGCGGAATTTTGGAGAATTGCTACCAGTCCGATTGCACTCGCTACTTACGATGTTACGTTTACTACCTCGTTAATGGCGGCTGCAATTAATGGAGTTTTTGGCACTTTAATTGCCTGGGTTTTAGTCCGGTACGACTTTCCCTTGAAACGAATTGTTGATGCTTCGGTGGATTTACCCTTTGCATTACCAACAGCAGTTGCTGGGTTAACCTTGGCAACAGTTTATAGCGATAATGGCCCGATTGGTTCGCTGTTCGCACCCTTGGGAATTAAAATATCTTTTACCCGGTTAGGGGTCGGGGTAGCGATGATATTTATATCCCTACCTTTTATCATCCGGACGGTACAACCAGTACTGCAAGAAATGGAAAAAGACATTGAAGAAGCTGCCTGGTGTTTGGGTGCTTCGGGATGGCAAACCTTTTGGCGAGTGATTTTACCGCCGCTATTTCCGTCGATTTTAACCGGGGTGGCGTTGGGTTTCTCCCGTGCAGTTGGGGAATATGGATCGACTGTGATTATCGCTTCCAATACTCCGTTTAAAGATTTGATTGCGCCGGTGTTAATTTTCCAGCGATTAGAACAGTATGACTATGCGGGTGCAACGGTAATTGGCATCGTACTGTTGGGGATTTCATTGGTGATGCTGTTAGGAATTAATCTCTTACAAGCTTGGGGAAGACGTTATGGCTAATTTGGATGTATCTAATAACCTGCCTCTAAAAACTAGAACTACCCGAAAGCAGATAAATTGGGTGCCGATTGTTTTGATTGGGGTAGCGATCGCCTACTTAGCGCTAGTTCTCTACATCCCTGCCTTAAACGTCTTTTACCAAGCGTTTAAAAAGGGAGTCGGGCCATTTTTCTCTAACTTAACCAAACCCGACTTTCTCCACGCAGTCAAGCTAACGGTGATGCTAGCTGCGATCGCCCTGCCGCTGAATACGGTTTTTGGACTGTGTGCGGCGTGGGCGATCGCAAGGCATAAATTCCCCGGTCGTGCTTTAATTTTGAGTATTATCGACTTGCCTTTTTCTATCTCCCCGGTAGTGGCAGGATTGATGATTGTGTTGCTTTACGGAAGTAACGGTTGGTTTGGTCCTTGGTTACAGGAACACAATCTCAAAGTTATCTTTGCCTTTCCAGGAATGGTGTTAGCAACGGCATTTGTTAGTATGCCATTTGTTGCCCGCGAAGTGATTCCCGTTTTAGAAGAAATCGGCAACGATCAAGAAGAAGCAGCTAAAACTTTGGGTGCCAAAGATTGGCAGATATTTTGGCGCGTCACCCTGCCCAATATTCGCTGGGGTTTGCTTTACGGCTTAATTTTAACTAATGCTAGGGCAATGGGTGAATTTGGTGCGGTTTCGGTAGTTTCTGGCAACATTGCTGGTAAAACTCAAAGCTTACCTTTGTTCGTGGAAGATTCTTACAAACAGTATGAAACAGAAGCCGCTTACTCGGCTGCTGTTTTGTTAGCTTTGCTTGCAGTAGTAACGCTAGTGTTGAAAGAAATTTTGGAACGCAAAACCCGCATTAAACAGGAGAAATAGACATGCAAGCTTCTACAACGGATGATAATCGACTGACGCAGAAAAGAATCAGAATTAGAATTCCCAAGCAATATCACCAAGATCCGGTGATTTCTCGCTTGATATCTGACTACAACTTGACGGTGAATATTACCGCCGCAATTCTGGGAGGCAATGCCAATGGCGATGGCTGGTTCGATCTAGAATTACGGGGAACAATTACCAATATTCGCAGAAGTCTGGACTATCTCAACGAGTTAGATTTGGAAATTTGGAACGACACTGAAACCGATGGGTGGTGAAAGTGTTAAACGATACCCATTCTGCAAAGTTCGCCTAAGCGATCGCCGTTAATAACTTAAAAATCCCGGTTTCTTAGAGAAACCGGGATTTTGCCCGCAAGTTGATCGCTGAAAAATCCCGGTTTCTTAGAGAAACCGGGATTTTGCTATCAAATTAATCCAAGACTTACCCAAAGAATCTAAATGTAGGGTGCGTTAGCCAGCAGAGTACGGCACCGCAAACCACATATGGTGTTGCTGCGTAAGTCCTGTAATCAATATTTATATAAATCTATTAAACTACCATATCTCAATAGATAAACCGTAAATTGAGTATATTCACCCCTTGTATTTTTAGGTTTTTTGTGGCAATCTCATTTATATAGTTATAATACGGTATTCCTACCAGCATACAGTAGATTAGCCAAAATTTGCCTTAGCTACTGGGTCAGAAATGAAAATTATCGATTAAATAAATGGAAGCAATAAATTACCGTTCCTTGACAACTGGAGTGAAACTAACTGTTGTTTCGCCAGTGTCTCAAAGCAGCGTCACTCAAATTCGCCTGCGGGTGGAGATTCCCCCGTGTTACCAGCAGGAACCTGTAATTTCCCGGCTGATTAGAGACCATGGCTTAATCGTCAATATTACTGGAGCGAAGCTGGGACAAAATACGGGTTTGCAGGGATATTTTGACCTGGAACTGAGGGGAACGCAGCCACAAATTTGTAGCGGTTTGACTTACCTGCAATCTTTAAATATCAAAGTTATCGGGAAGGCGAATCCTGATGGAGATAGCTGGCATTGTTGATAGTTTTTCATAGATAATCGCAGATAAAAATAAAACTCCTGTTTATCGATCGAGATTAAAATGATTATGGTATAGTTTATGACATACACCAGTTTTAACCGTTGCTAAAGTCAAAGATAAATTAGCAACGTCAAGGCTGACTCATAAGCGAGTCCAGTCCTAGTTGTGGTGCAAGTTAACAAGTAGGTAGATAGATAAACACAAATGTTTTACCTCCAGGACTTACCCACGGGGAGCCAAAAACAAAGGTGATGGGTCAATCTCGCGACTATCAAGCCAGGATTTTTCGGATCGCCCTTTGTTTTTTTTAGAAGGAAGGGGAGTTTTGATGTCTACCTACTAAGGGGAATATCGCAGTATTTCACCGGAGATTCAAACAGGAGGAAACTTTATCTATGTGGTTTCGTCGTTTGAGGAAGTCGCCTTGGCTGTCCTCAAAAATAAGCATCGGTTTACCAGCTTTTCCTAAAAAGTTAGCAAAGTCGATCAAATCTTCTAGGTTGAGGATTTTTACGTTATTTTTGGCTGTGACTTTGGGATTGATTTGGTTAGTTCCTCAGCCAGTCAGAAGCCAGCAGCGACCCAGAGATGCTGAATTAACCTTGGTTTCTTTTGCAGTTACCAAAGCCGCCTACGACCGGATTATTCCAAACTTTGTGGCAAAGTGGAAACGAGAAAATAACGGTCAGAATGTCAAATTCAACCAAAGCTATGGTGGTTCTGGGACTCAAACTCGGGCGGTTATTAGTGGTTTGGAAGCAGATATAGTACATCTTGCGCTTGCTTTAGATACGAATCGCATCCAACAAGCTGGTTTAATTCAACCGGGTTGGGAACGAGAACTTCCAAGTAATTCAATTGTGGCTAAATCAGTTGTGGCTTTGGTCACAAGACCTGGAAATCCGAAACGAATTCAAGGCTGGTCAGATTTAGCCAGAAATGGCGTTAGCGTTATTACAGCTAATCCCAAAACTTCTGGTGTGGCTCGTTGGAATTTCCTAGCTTTATGGGGTTCTGTAGTGAGAAACGGAGGAAACGAACAAGCGGCGCGTAACTTTGTCAACCAAGTTTATCGAAATGTGCCAATTCTTCCCAGGGATGCTCGCGAAGCTTCAGATGTTTTCTACAAGCAAAATCAAGGGGATGTACTGATCAACTATGAAAATGAAATTCTCTTAGCGAGACAGCAGGGTGAAACAGAACCCTTCATTATTCCCCCAGTAAACATTTCCATCGACACTCCGGTGGCTGTGGTCGATAAAAACGTAGACAAACATGGAACTCGTCGAATCGCAGAAGCTTTTGTGAGATACCTTTACACTCCTGAAGCCCAACGGGAATTTGCTAAGGTTGGTTTTCGACCCGTTAACGCGGCGGTTGATTCAGAATTTAGCCGAAACTTTCCCCGGATTAACAATTTGTTTACCGTCGATAGTTTAGGAGGCTGGAATGGAACGCAAACAAGATTCTTTGCTGATGGGGCGGTATTTGACCAAATTCAGACTGCCTTAAATAGAAGGTAATATCAAATCCGGTTGCATCGGAATGATTAGCTTTGTTGGTAATTGGTAATTGCTAATTGCTAATTGCTAATGGCTAATTGACCCTACAGGTTGTAATTCCGATGCAACTGGAAACGATATAAGTTGTTAAGGTCAAGAAGACGCGCAGACGGGGAGAAGGGGAGACAAGGGAGAGCGACCCTTCTTTTGATCGAAGTACCTGGTCTAGCAGCCCCCCCGAATTTATTCGTGGAGAATCAGAAAATTCTGACTTACTGGAATCCCCTGGCACCTACCATGGGGTGTCCCCGCGTCACTGTGTCAGAGTGTCAGAGCGTCCTCTTCAAATAAAATTGAGATCTACAATCATCTTCTCCAGTAATCGAGCGTGAGTCAACTTGCAACAGCGATCGCGGAAGCAATAATTGCCTTTACCGCCACCAATATCGACGACATCATTATCTTGCTGCTATTTTTCTCGCAGATAGATATTAATTTTCGTCGCCGACATATCATTGTAGGTCAATACTTGGGTTTTATCTTGCTCGTTATTGCCAGCTTACCAGGGTTTTTTGGTGGTTTGGTAGTCTCGCGAGAATGGATTGGATTGCTGGGACTGCTACCGATAGCAATTGGCATCAAGCAACTGGTGAATCGGGAACAAGAAACAACAGAAATTCAGACGATAAGCAGCGATTTTACCCAATCCTCATCAAAGCGATCTATAAAGTCTTTTTTATTGAGTATTCTGAGTCCCCAAACTTATCAAGTAGCGGCGGTAACAATTGCTAATGGGGGTGACAATATCAGTATCTATATCCCGTTATTTGCCGGGAAAACCCCCATCGGTTTGCTCGTAATTCTCAGCGTATTTTTTTTCATGGTAGGGGTTTGGTGTGCCTTTGCTTACCTATTAAACCGTCAACCTACCATCGCTTATGTTTTAAGTCGCGTGGGTAAAAAGGTTGTCCCTTTTGTATTAATTGGTTTGGGTTTGTTCATCATGTACGAAAGAGGTACATTCAGCCTGTTCCGTTAATACTTGCTTCCCATTAGCAATTAGCAATTAGCAATTAGCAATTACCAATTACCAATTACCTCAGACTTGATAAACTAACTTCCAACTCACCATCATCAAGATGGTGTAAACAACAAACCGCAGAGGACGTTGAGGAGCCATCTGACAAAGTTTAGCACCGATTAACACCCCTGGTACTGAACCTAACCATATTGGCAATACCAGACTCCAATTAACCGTCCCAAGGCTGAGGTGTCCGAGTGAAGTAAATAGTAATAAAATACCAGCTTGTGAAATATCTGTACCGACTAATTTACGCGCATCCAGTTGGAAAAAGCCAATTAACACGAGGGCAAACATCGAACCGGAGGAAACGCTAGTTAATCCGACCAAACAACCTAAAACCGCTCCCACGCTTATTGCCAGAATGCGACCACACTTGGTTTCTAAATCAAACTTCGGCAATGAGGGTAACTGCAACTTGGGGAAAAAAGTCAACAGCAACAATTGAGTTAGTGCCAATAAGGTTACTAACAGAATCATTACCCCAAGTAAGTGCAGCAGCATGGAATTTATGTTAAGCTCTGAAGAATGCTTGAGCAGGTGCAAAATTCCCACCCCTCCGAGGGAACCGGGAACGCTTCCCAATGCCAACCATTTAACTGCTTGCTGGTCAAGAGTTTTTTGCTGCCAGTGTTTGACGCCGCCGATAACCTTCATTAACGTGGCAGATACGACATCTGAACTAACAGCAACTGCAGCGGGAACTTGAAAGATAAAAATCAACATCGGGGTGATGAGAGACGCGCCCCCAATTCCCGTCAAACCAACAATGATGCCGACAAAAAAGCTCAATATCGGTAGTAATACGTAATTCACGATCTTGTCACACCTTACAACGTTAGATTAGATTAGATAGATGAATTTTGAACCGCTACTCTTGGAGTTTTTTGTCAGAGTTTAGCAGTCACTTGTCCGGCTTTTGGGGTTTTTACTGTAAAATCCTCTATCTCGATTAACTTACCGTAGTTTATCTTAAACGATCGGTAAGTGTCAAGAGTGAGCGTATTGAATGATACAAAAATCCCCCAATAAATCTGCCTGTAAGGCTTACAGGTTTTGAGTATTTGCAAGTGGAAGCGATCTCGCACCCACATGCATCCCCAAAGCCAGTAATCTCCGGTATCGCGCTGGGGTTTTTCCATAAAATAATAGGTATTGGAGTCGCGATCGCCGAATCGATCAAATCTTAAATGACATATGTGGCAATCTGAGAGGGGGAATATTTTTTTCCTTCCTCAATTTTTTTAAGCGGCTACTCGTTGCTCATTGGCTGACGCTGGTGCTGCTATTAATCGGAATTTACTTACCATTGCAAGTATTTGAAATCCTTACAGTCAAAGTATGGCAGAATCAAGGCGGCTTCCGGTGGGATGTGCCAATTTTGCTCTTGATTTACGCAACAATACAGGTGCAACTGGATATTTTTGCAGCAAGGCTAACAAAGCTTGCCTCGTCTAAAATTATAATTCCTGTTGTTAGTTTAATCGCCTTAGTGTTGTTGCTTTGCAAACAATGGCGACGCCGCGCATATTTAATCGCCACAATGTGGGGAAGCTTAATAATTAATCGCGTCGCCAAGGAATTTATGCATCGAGTGCGTCCGCACCTGTGGGACTCACCCGCACCAGAAATTGATTATGCATTTCCCAGTGGTCATGCAACGATGCTCGTGACGTTAGTTATGGCGGCGATTGCAACATCCCTTAACTTTACACCTCTGTCTGGAAAATAGCAGGTGAGCAGGTGGGCTTCTGCGGCAGGTGAGATGGATTTTATCCTTGGTTGTGAACTTAGTTCATGCACGTCTCTTGCTAAAGCAAGCAAGTCAACAAAAATACATACAACAACAGCCAAAATAGGGCAAAATAAAAATGAGCGGATTCGTAACTGCCATTAGCACGGGGTAACGGCATTCGGTGCCACCAACATCGATGATATTGTTATCCTGACGCTGTTTTTATCACAGGTTAATGCAACTTTCCGCCCCTGGCAGATCGTTGCTAGTCAGTACCTGGGTTTGGGCGCACTGATTCTGGCTAGTCTTCCCGGTTTTTTTGGCGGTTTAATTGTACCCCACCCCTGGATTGGACTATTTGGTTTCGTCCCAATCCCTATCGGGATCAATAACTTGCTGAATCGGGACTCAGATAAGTCGGAGGAAGTCATACCAGAAATAAAGCAGTGCTTTCGCGCAGCTGGCGCTTGGCATATCGCTCGTTCCTTGCCCATTTCTTAAACCTGCAAACCTTAAGCGTTGCAGGTGTAACCTTTGCCAACGGTAGCGACAACATTAGCATCTACGTACCGTTATTTGCCAACAGTTCTTGGCAAAATCTGTTAATAATATTAAATGTATTCTTTACTCTAGTGGGTATTTTGTGCTTCACAGCCTACAAATTAACCCACCTGAGAGATCTGGCGCAGCTACTAACTCGCTACGGGCATAATCTCGTGCCTGTAATCTTGATTGGATTGGGTGCTTTTATCCTAATAGAAAGCGGCGTTGTTAGTTTCATAACTGCCCGTGTAAGTCTTGCTTGGACATAGGACACCTGGGCAGAGGGGCAAGTGTGAGAGATTTGACGTTTTTGGGATATAGGACTTACCCATGACGAATCTATCACCTTTGTTTCTGCGTAGTGTAGGGGCGGGTTTAACGAAATATCTCCTGCCCCCATCCCCATCCCCGTGCATGGTTGGTAAAACCCGCCCCGAATTTCCCAGTCGAAGATTGTTGATAAAAACCCGGAATATGCGCCTAAGTCCTGGAATAGTTTCTCAACCAGCGAGTAAGTTCAATACTCACCTGCACACCCGCACACCCGCCCACCCGCTCACTGGCACTTCTTTTGCCCTTCTCCCTCAACCATAAAAAGAGGTATAAAACTTGAATATCCTGGAATTTACTTTGCTAGTTTGGATTGGTTCGTTTGCCGCAGGCTTTCTCGGAGCGCTCACCGGGTTAGGCGGTGGAGTCGTAATTGTTCCCTTATTAACTTCGGTATTTGGAGTTGATATCCGATATGCGATTGGTGCTTCCCTAGTGTCCGTAATCGCGACTTCTTCCGGTGCGGCATCTACCTACATTAAAAAAGGCTTCACCAATTTGCGACTGGGAATGTTTTTAGAAGTCGCAACAACAATTGGCGCGATAGTCGGAGCAACGATCGCTACTTTTGTTTCTGTTAAAACGCTAAGTATCGTACTGGCTATTATTCTACTTTATTCGGCATATTTGTCACAGCAACCCAAACCCGAATACTCTGAAAGCGAGTTATCCGATTCCCTGGCAACTCATTTAAAACTCAATAGCACCTACCCAACTCCAAATGGACTGATGCCTTACCAAGTTCATTCTGTCCCGGCTGGGTTTGGCGTCATGGCAATCGCCGGTGTAATTTCCGGATTGCTCGGCATTGGTTCGGGAGCATTTAAAGTACTCGCGATGGATCAAGCAATGCGTGTCCCGTTCAAAGTTTCCACAACCACCAGCAATTTCACTATCGGCGTCACAGCGGCAGCGTCAGCGGGGGTTTACCTAGCACGGGGTTACATCGATCCGGGACTGTCTATGCCAGTAATGCTAGGAGTACTGCCTGGTGCTTTGTTGGGAGCAAGAGTTTTAGTCGGAGCCAAGACTAAAATATTAAGAATTATTTTCAGCCTCGTACTGGTATTGATGGCTTTTAAGATGGTTTATAACTATCTAATCTAATTGGGGAGCTATAAGTAAATGATTAAATTGGATGCAGGTTTTCTTCTAGGTTCATTAAAACGGTCGGATGCTAAAGCGATCGTCCTCCCGTTACAGCAAAAACCAGACTGCCAGGTAGAATGCGACGGCAACATTACGAAATCACCGAGGGAGCAGCTACTGGAAAAGTTGCTCAGCAACCTACTAAAATATGGGGTTATAATTGCCAGCGCTATCGTTTTGCTCGGCGGTATCCTATATCTAATGAACCACGGTACCGAACTCCCTAACTACCGAGTTTTTCATGGCGTCCCCTCCGAGTTTCGCTCGCCACAAGGCGTCGTGACAGCGGTTGTCTCAGGCAGCCGCCGTGGCATTATTCAACTGGGTCTTTTGACGCTAATTGCTACTCCAATTATTCGCGTGGCAGTTTCCCTGTTAACTTTCCTGTGGCAGCGAGACTTGGTATATATTTTAGTGACTTTGCTCGTATTGTCTGAACTGATTTACGGCTTGGTCGGAATTTCTTAGTTAATTCTCCAGAAACGACCGAGAAACCCGGTTTCTTTAAGAAACCGGGTTTCTCGTTATCAAAATAGGGGAATAAAACCTATGTATTGTTCCATCACCTTAGTCAAGTAACTTCTTACTAAATCAACTTCAACCGGAAACGTTCCTGATAAAATCGCCCCTATTAAGCAAAAAATACCGAGAATTAACGCCAGAGTTCCTCCCAAACAACCCGGATTAATTTCAGCAAAGCCTAATTTGATTTTTCCCAATACAGCAATTATCAGGAAACCCATACCTGATCTGAAAAAAACAGGGTTATAGGTAATTGCTAATTGGATTCATTGGTGCTTGAATCGTGACAATTACCAATTACCCATTCATTCACAAACAAAGGTGAAGAGTCAGAAACCCGGTTTCTTCCGAGATTTCTCCCTGTCAAACCCACGATTTTTTCCATCACCAAAGTTTCTTTAGCGTCAAACCCACGATTTTTCAGATCACCAAAGTTTCTTTGTCGTTGGATGTAACTAGCAACTTACGTGAATTACTGTCTTTGGCAGTTATACCTTAAAAAATTTGTGCGACAAACGCAATCAAAGCAAACTGTCAAATCCCATGTACTATATATAACGCAAGTTGCAAGCTTGCTAATTGCTAATTGCTAATTGCTGATTGCGAGAGCTAGTTAATATAGCATTTTGCTTGAGATTAGCCATTAGCCATTAGCCATTAGCCAGTATGCTTGAGTTATATACTTAAATTTCGTAATGCCAGAAATCTTCTTCGCGCAGTACCAACCGACTGAGAGAGAAACGCTCGATAAAACCTTGCTGTTCGAGTTGACTCAGGGTGCGAGTTATTGTCACCCTCGTTGACCCCAAAATTTCTCCAAGATCTTGATGGGTTAGACGTAGATCGATCAAGCGTCCCTGCTCGATTTCGCGCCCGAATCTTTTAGCGAGCCAAGTCAATAGTTTAACCAGCATGATATCGGTTTTTTTATATCTGCGAATCACCATTAATTCTTCAGCCTGTTGGATGTGCCTAAGCAGAACCGAGGTAAGTGGATGCCACTCGGAAACAGGCAAATTTGTTGCCTCTACCCCAGTCAGGCACTCGATTTGGTAGGGTTCGACTTGCGACAAAGCTTTTCCGACTATATCTCCTGGTCCCCACAGTCCCAAAACTACAGTCGAACCGTCTTCTAACCAAGTCAAAGTTTTTACAACACCTGTTTCTATTTTCCACAGACTATTCGGCAAGAGGGGCAGCGTCGAGCGGGTTTTAAACTGCCGCAAATGAGGCTGGCGGGATTGATTTGGAGATTGCGAATACAAAGACATTGTAATAAAATACGACTTATCGATCAAATAACCGTATTTTTAAGTATATCAGTTTCTCACCGGGGGTGATTATGGGTATTGCAGTCGAGAATGTTTCTAAACAATTCGGCTCGTTTCGCGCTATCGATCGGGTGAGTTTACAGATTAAAACAGGCTCCCTCGTGGCGCTGTTGGGGCCTTCAGGGTCGGGAAAATCAACGTTACTGCGGATGATTGCGGGGTTAGAAGAGCCAGATGCGGGTGAGATTTGGCTGATTGGGGAAAATGCGACTAAAAAGCCGGTGCAAGAACGCCATATTGGTTTTGTGTTTCAGCATTACGCTTTGTTTAAACACCAGACAGTGCGGCAGAATATTGCCTTCGCCCTCGAAATCCGCTCTTGTGCCAAAAACTTTATTCGAGATCGGGTAGAGGAACTTTTGGAGTTGGTGCAATTGCAGGGTTTGGGCGATCGCTTCCCCTCGCAACTTTCCGGCGGTCAACGCCAGCGGGTAGCACTGGCAAGGGCTTTAGCCGTTCAACCCAGAGTTTTGTTACTCGATGAACCTTTCGGTGCATTAGATGCCAAAGTCCGCAAAGAATTGCGGCTTTGGTTGCGACAATTGCACCATGAAGTACAGGTAACAACCGTATTTGTTACCCACGATCAAGAAGAAGCAATGGAAGTTGCGGATGAGATTGTGGTGATGAACAACGGTAGAGTCGAACAAGTCGGCACTCCAAAAGAGATTTACGACAATCCGGCAACGCCTTTTGTGATGAGTTTTATTGGACCAGTAAATGTTCTACCCACTAACGCTGGTATTCTCACCAGCAATCGCCCAGTCAAGCCGACGGATCGAGTTTTCTTGCGTCCCCACGATGTTCTAATTCAGCCCAATGCGATCGCGGGTACCGTACCTGCTAAAATTGAGCGAATTATTTACTTGGGTTGGGAAATTAGGGTTGAGTTGGTATTAGAGTCGGGGCAGCAAGTAAATGCATACCTGAGTCGCGAAGCCTTCCAGAAACTCCAGCTAAATCCGGAGCGGCGCGTCTACCTTCAACCCAAGAATGTCAAAATTTTTCCAGCTTATTCCCTGACTTGATATCACAAGCAGAAGCGAGAGGGTGCATCTATTTTTTAAATTCCAGCACCATCGATAAATTCCTGAATCGCGCGATCGCTATTAATCTTGCCATTGTCTTGTCCGTTGATCTGGGTACCCGATCCTTGTAACTGTTCGACCTGCTGTTCTAAAGCCTTCACCCGTTCAAACAAAGCGCGAATCGCTTCTGCTTCTACGTCGGGCAGGTTATTATGCGCCAAAGTATTAGGAAATATCCAAATCGGCGATAATGTCCGGATCGGCGCAGCGTCGGTCGTGTTGCGCGATATACCGAGCAACAGCACGGTAGTAGGCGTTCCGGGGCGCATTATTCGTCGCGACGAGTTGAAGGATAATACTATCCAGGATTTATGCCAGCTGAGGGACGAGCGCAGACAGCAGAATCCGATGTATTATATTTAGCCGCTGGCTTCCAGCAGAGCGGCTAGTCGCCATACCACAACTAAATACAAAAAAATGTAACGAAATTTACCAAATTCCGAATTTCTTCGGGATCGCGGGTTAGGCTACGGATATACATCTAGTTAGTCAAAAGAACGCGATCGCGAGGAGTATCTATGGTTTTATCATCATTGCCATCCCTGGAAACCCCTTCACCTGCCCACATTTGCCCATTCGACCAAGCTTGCAGCTACCTGGAAGCGGCGGCGAAAGAATTACACCTCAGCCAAGGAATAATAGAAATTCTCAGCCACCCGCGCAAAGCTATCACGGTTTCGATTCCGGTGAAACTCGATAACGGCGAAATCCAAGTTTTAGTAGGACACCGAGTACAGCACAGCGACATACTTGGTCCCTACAAAGGTGGAACTCGTTACCATCCATCTGTAACCCTGCGGGAAGTTTCGGCGCTGGCAATGTTAATGACCTGGAAATGTGCATTGCTGGGCATTCCCTACGGCGGTGGCAAAGGCGGCATTGCGATCGATCCGACTCGCTACAGCGTCGGCGAATTAGAGCGAATTACCCGTCGTTACACCAGCGAATTAATTAAAGACATCGGTCCTGAGGTAGATATTCCCGCCCCAGACGTAGGCACATCCGCCCGCGAAATGGCGTGGATGATGGATACTTACTCGATGAACGTCGGTCATGCCGTACCCGGAGTCGTAACGGGTAAACCGCTTTCCATCGGGGGTTCCAGGGGAAGGGAAATGGCAACCGGACGCGGCGTGATGATTATTGTACGCGAGGCGCTGGCAACGCAAGGCAAGTCTGTTAAAGGCGCACAAATCGTTATTCAAGGTTTCGGAAATGTCGGCGGTGCGGCGGCGCTATTGTTACAAGAAGCTGGCGCTAAAATTTTAGCGGTTTCTGATGGACGCGGCGGCATCTTTTCTCCCACAGGTTTGGACATTCCAGCATTAAAAGCCTATTATGCCCAGAATCGCAGGAGCCTTGCTGGTTTTCCTGGCAGCTTACCCGTGACGAATGCCCAATTATTGGCGCTTCCCTGCGATGTTTTGATTCCCGCTGCGTTAGAGAATCAGATTACCGACGAAAATTGCGATCGCGTGCAAGCAGAAATGGTCGTAGAAGCTGCAAATGGTCCGGTAACTTTAGCAGCAGACCTGTCACTAGAGGCGCGAGGCGTTACACTTCTGCCAGATATCTTGGCAAATGCTGGCGGCGTTGTCGTCAGTTATCTCGAATGGGTGCAGGGTCTATCCTATCTATTTTGGGATGAAGAGCGCGTCAACCGCGAAATGGAACAATTGATGGTCAACGCCTATCAAAAAGTTGTCCAGCAATCGAAACAGCGGCAAATATCCCTACGGCTAGCAGCTTACACCATCGGCGTCGGTCGCGTCGCCCAAGCACTCACTGACCGAGGTCTTTATCCTTAATTGGTAATTGCTAATTGCTAATTGCTAATTGCTAATTGGTAATTGCTCGTATATTTCTGTAGGGGCGGGTTTTACCGATCGCCTTTGAGAACAACAAATAACTTAAATAAACCCGCCCCGTCAGATGCTCTAACTAACGCAAGTTGCTAGTTATAAACAAGGGCGTTGCTAATTGCTAATTGCTAATTGCTAATCTAGTATTTTTACTGACATTAGCCATTAGCTATTAGCTATTAGCCGCTCCTAGAGAGATAACTAGCAACTTGCGTTGATTGGTATTTAAAAAAGTTAAAAATTCAGGGTATTTTAACACGGTCTGACTCTAAACCCTACGTCTTAAAGGAGTATTCTTGCAAAGATATGACTATATCTTTGGAGAGTTGCGACGCTAACTATCAGACTACTAGCTTACAGATACCCAGGAATTTTTCCAGAGCCAAATCAGTTCCACTTCTAGAAGAACCAACCCCCAAGTTTGAGTTCCTCTAGGAGAGGGTATGATAGCATTTTCTTTTACTTCAATCCAGGGAGCAACCTGAAACCCCCTTGATTAAGATAATTGAATTTTTTTGACAATGTTGTATCGTCAGCCACAAAACCTACAGAAAATCTTAAAACGATGGAGATTTCCCCGCCTGCTGGGCTTTCTTCTGGCTGTTTTCTTAGGCATTATAGTTTTCGCTGGGAAAGTATACGCCCAGCAGGTAGTCACCCTGAACCTGTTGATGACCGCACCCGATGCCCAACCTTGGAAACAACGTATAGTCAGAGACTTCGAGGCTGAAAATCCAGGCATTCGCATCAATATTATCGAAGGACCAAATGCCACAAATTTGCTCGAAGACCTCTATACCTCGGCTTTTATCTTGGGTGAATCTCCTTATGACCTGATCAATATGGATGTCATCTGGACGCCCAAATTTGCTGCTGCTGGGTGGTTATTAGACCTCACCGACCGAATTTCCCCAGAAGAATTAGCAGCATTTTCGGCTAAAGATGTAGAAGGGGGACGTTACGAAGGCAGACTCTACAGAATTCCCATGCGTTCCGATGTCGGAATGCTCTACTACCGGGAAGACTTGCTCAGACAAGCAAGATTAAATCCTCCAGAAACGTTTGAGGATTTGATGCAAATTTCCCAAGCCTTAAAACAGGCAGGAAAAGCGAATTGGGGCTATGTCTGGCAGGGTCGCCAATATGAAGGATTGGTGGCAATGTTTATCGAAGTTCTTCAAGGTTTTGGTGGCTTTTGGGTCAATCCCAATACCCTGGAAGTGGGATTAGATAGACCAGAAACCTTAAAAGCAATTGAGTTTCTCCGCGACACCGTTGAAGAGGGTGTTTCCCCACCAGGGGTGACAACTTACCAAGAAGAAGAAACCAGACGTTTCTTCCAAAGCGGTCAAGCAGTCTTTTTGCGGAGTTGGCCTTATGTTTGGCCTTTAGCCAATCAAGAATCTTCACCAATTAATGGGAGAATTGCGATTCAACCAATGGTTCACGCACCCGGTCAAAGTGGTGCAGCTTGCTTGGGAGGCTGGGGTTTAGGAATTGCTAAATCTTCTCGCCATCCAGAAGCAGCTTGGAAAGCAATTCAATATTTTACTGGTCGCGAAGCACAGCGTCGATTTATTTTAACCGCTGGTTATGTTCCCAGCAGACGGGAATTATTTACAGACCCGGAAGTTGTTGCCAAATACCCCCACTATCCGCAGCTATTAGAGGTAGTGGATAAAGCAGTTTTACGTCCGCCTATTGCTCAATATGCTCAAACATCCGATATTTTGCAACGCTATCTTAGTGCTGCACTAACAGGCAGAATCAGTCCTGAAAGTGCAATGCAATCTGCTGCAAATGAAACCCGGCGACTTTTAAGGGCTAGCTAGTAGGGTGCTCTCTTCGGTAGCGTAACGCACCACCACACCAACAACGGTGCGTTACGCTGTCGAAGAGAGCACCCTACAATCTACTACAATCTACCATCCAAAATCTAAAATCCAAAATTCAAAATGGTTAACATACATACAATTCGAGGTCGGGAACAACGGACAGCCTGGATATTATTAATACCCGCATTGTTGCTGCTGTTGTTTGTCTTCGCTTATCCAATTGGACGAGCTTTTTGGTTGAGTTTATTTACTCAAAATTTGGGAACGAAGTTACAACCTGTCTTTTCTGGTTTTGATAATTACGCGCGGATGGCGGGGGACGGTCGTTTCTGGCAAACTTTTTGGCAGACAACAATATTCACGTCGGCATCGGTTGTGTTGGAACTATTGTTAGGACTGGGAATTGCCTTAGTCTTAAATCAGAAGTTTTTTGGACGCGGCTTTGTCCGCACGACGGCTATTATACCTTGGGCTTTGCCCACTGCTTTAATTGGTCTAGCTTGGGCTTGGATTTTTAACGACCAATTTGGAGTAGTGAATGATATTTTACTGAGGTTGGGTTTAATTCGCACGGGAATTAACTGGTTAGGCGACCCAACTTTGGCAATGTTGGCTGTAATTTTTGCTGATGTTTGGAAGACTACGCCGTTTATTAGTATTCTGCTGCTAGCTGGGTTGCAATCAATTTCTCCCGACCTCTACGAAGCCCATTCAATTGATGGCGCAACTCCTTGGCAAAACTTTACTCGAATTACCCTGCCATTGCTGATGCCGCAAATATTAATTGCCTTGCTGTTTCGGTTTGCTCAAGCTTTCGGAATTTTCGATTTGATTGCTGTAATGACGGGGGGTGGCCCTGGAGGCGCGACGGAAGTAGTGTCGCTGTATATTTATTCTACAGTGATGCGCTACTTAGATTTTGGCTATGGTGCAGCCCTCGTTGTGGTGACATTTATGTTGCTGGTTGCAGCAGTTGCGTTCGCCAGCTTTTTGCTAAACAAATCTCGCATCAGTTATTAGTCATTTGCTACTAGCTAATTTCCCCCGAATCAACCAAAACAATTATGACTGTAATCCCACAAAAACGCCCAACAAGAGAGTCCAAAATCAACAGGAAAAAAATCTTGAGGTTGTTAGGAATTGCCGTTGTCCTATTCTGTCTAGCGCCGGTTTTATGGCAATTGCTAACTTCATTCAAGGTAAATGAAGATATTGCCGCCGTTCCTACTGTCTATGTTCCGACTCGATACACTTTCAATCATTACATTGAATTATTCACCCGTCGTCCGTTTTGGCGCTATATTTTAAATAGTGCCTTTGTATCGATTACTTCCACTGCCGTTGCTTTAGCAATTGGAGCGCCTGCTGCTTACGCTCTGGCAAGGTTACGCCCTTGGGGTGGAAAAGTTATCCTCGCAGGTGTCCTGATTGTTACTTTATTTCCAGGTATTTTGTTGTTCTTGGGACTGTTGGAAATTATCCAAGCGCTGAGATTGGGCAACAACTATTTGGCGCTGATTATTCCCTACACCGCCATCAATTTACCTCTGACAATTTTGGTGCTGCGGAGCTTTTTCCAGCAATTGCCAAAAGATTTGGAAGATTCGGCTAGAGTAGATGGCTATAATACGTTTCAAATGCTCTGGGAAATCTTACTGCCGATGACAATTCCGGCTTTAGTAACCACCGGGATTCTTACGTTTATTTTTGCCTGGAATGAGTTTATCTTTGCCCTCACGTTTATGACTCGTGAAGAACTGAAAACAATTCCTGTAGGTGCTGCTCAGTTAGGTGGTGCATCAGTATTTGAAATTCCTTATGGTCCGCTCGCCGCTGCGACTGTCTTGGGAACCTTGCCTTTGGTTTTACTGGTTTTGTTCTTCCAACGCAAGATTGTCCAAGGTTTGACCGCTGGCGCTGTCAAAGGATAGAGTTTTGCACTAATGGAGGTGGAACCTCCCAGATTCGTTCCCTGCTTTGACCTGGGAACGAGAAACGAGAAATTCAACCTCCCATGATTCATTCCCTGCTTTGACCTGGGAACGAGAAATCCAAAATCTTTCCATCCAAAATCCTTGCATAGAACAATGGCTAGACTCGAACTCAAAAACTTAAATAAGACTTATACTCCCAAAGTTATTCCGGTTAAAGATGTTAGTTTAACCGTGGATAATGATGAGTTTCTCAGCTTGCTTGGGCCTTCTGGTTGTGGTAAATCTACTATCTTGCGTTTGATTGCAGGTTTGGAGGAACCAACTCGCGGTCGAATCTCGATTGGGGGTGAGGATGTTACTTATAAAAGACCGGGCGATCGCAATATCGCAATGGTATTTCAAAGTTACGCCCTGTATCCTCACATGAGCGTATACGATAACCTCGCCTCTGGACTCAAATTGCAAAAAACTCCACCAGCAGAAATTCAAAGGCGCGTCGCAGATGTGGCACAGGTTCTGGGATTAGAAGAGTTAATGAACCGCAAACCCGGTCAAATGTCTGGGGGACAAAGACAGCGGGTTGCTGTGGGTCGTGCTTTGGTGCGTCGTCCCCAGGTATTCTTGTTGGATGAACCGCTCTCGAACTTGGATGCGTTGCTGCGGGAACGAGTACGCGCCGATCTCAAGGAACTGTTCGCCGCCCAACATGTCCCGGTAGTCTATGTTACCCACGACCAAACCGAAGCAATGACGCTCTCTACCAAAGTGGCGGTGCTGAACAACGGCTTAATTCAACAACTAGATTCACCTGAGCGCATTTACAACCATCCGGCGAATCAATTTGTGGCTGGATTTGTGGGCAGTCCTCAGATGAATTTACTGATGCTGCATTGTCAAGGAAGTTACGCGATGCTAGGTGATTCCCGCATTCCTGTCCCGGATTTATCCACAATTTTGCCGCAAATTGTCTTAGGAATTCGTCCGGAACATGTCCGCATTGCACAACCAGAAGATACCAACACAATTCGCGGTCGAGTGTATCTGGTGGAAAATTTGGGGATGCACTATTTGGTCAGCGTGCGAGTTCCAAATTCACAAGCAGAACCAATTTCAGTGCGTGCTTTATTACCAACAGATCGGAATTGGAGTGACGAGAATATAACTTTGGCATTACGACAAGAGCATATCCACTGGTTTGATGTTCAGACTGGTGATGCTGTTGCTAGAAGGCAAGTGGGGATGGCTAATTGCTAATTGCTAATTGCTAATTGCGGGTTTTACACAGTAGGGACACGGCATAATTAACGTTATCTGTTTTTTTCAGACATCTATAATGCCTTGTCCCTACATATGCGACAGACGTTATCCCTGGGACACGGCATAATTAACGTTATATTTTTTTACCAATCCAGAACACAATGCTGACAATAGCTTGATTTATGTCGGCACGATCCGAACCAGTTTTGCCTTCTAAGCTATGCTTGTAATAACAAATCCTGATTAATTACCCCCAATATTGTATAGACCGCGTAGGCGGTCTTTGAATGCAATAGTCCCACGCTTCAGCGTGAGGGATATTGGGGGTCATCTGATTCTAAGTAGAGCGTTACAGGATTGACACATCAGCTTCATATTAAAGTCATAAAGGCTTGTCATGATTAAATTAATCTCTCTCCTACCCATCCTATAAGGCAAGAGGCTGGGTGTCGCAATTTCCTTTCCTCAAACAGGTTAACATTTATAGCCCGGTTACTCCGGGCTTATTTTTTTAGCTGAAAAGCGGCAGCGAAATCACCAATTCTGTCCCAATTCCTGGAGTAGAAATACAACTCAATTCACCCCCGTGTTTGTCCACAACTATCTGACGACTGATAGATAAACCCAATCCCGTGCCTTTCCCCAATCCTTTCGTTGTAAATAACGGCTCAAACATGCGTTGTTTGACTTCTTCCGACATTCCCAAACCATTATCTTCGATCCTGACGATCGCTCGCCGCGCCGCTGCTGAATATTCGGTGCGGATAGTAATAGTATTGGGATTAGCTGCTATTTCCTCGTAACAATGACTTTCGCTATACTCATCAAACGCATCAATCGCATTGGAAATAATATTCATAAACACTTGGTTGAGTGGTCCGGGATAGCACTCTACCAAGGGCAAATCTCCATATTCTTTGAGCGCTTTAATCTCAGGGCGATTGTCGTTTGCTTTCAGTCGATGCTTTAAAATTAACAGGGTACTATCGATGCCTTCGTGAATGTTAACTGCTACTTTAGCACCAGTATCGGAACGGGAAAAGTTTCTTAAAGAAATACTGATTTGATTAATGCGATCGCTTGCCACTTTCATCGATGAAATTAGACTGGGCAGGTCCTCCAACAAAAATTCTATATCTATCTCTGACCCATGTTCTTCAATTTTATCCCCTGGATTGGGAAACTGCTCCTGATAAAGTTTCAAATGTTCAATTAAGTATTGAATGTATTTTTTAGCGTGGCTAATATTACCAGTGATACAGCCGATAGGATTGTTAATTTCGTGAGCCACACCTGCCACTAACTGACCCAGTGCAGACATTTTTTGTTTTTGAATTAAATTAAATTGGGCTTGTTGCAATTCTTTCGTTCGTTCTTCTACGCGCTTTTCTAACTCTTGATTAAGCTGCTGCAATGCCACTTCTGCATGATGGCGCTCTTTAATTTCTTGTTTAAGCAGCAAGTTTTGTGCGGCGAGTGTTTTAGTTAATTTTTGCAGTTTCAGATGCAGCTTTACCCTAGCTAAAACTTCTTCATTTTGAAACGGTTTTGTGATATAATCCACTGCCCCTAAATTCAAACCTTTAACTTTATCTATCGTTTCAGAAAGCGCGGTCATAAAAATAACGGGAATCTCTTTAGTTAAGGGATTTGACTTGAGGCAGCGGCAAGTTTCAAATCCGTCAATACCGGGCATCATCACATCTAATAAAATTATATCCGGTAGGGCATATTCCACTTTTCGGATTGCACTTTCCCCGTCTCGCGCCACCCAAACTTCAAAACCAGCGTCATCTAGTAGATCGGAGAGCAATCCTAAATTTGCTGGATTATCATCAACAATTAAAATGATATTTCCATCAGCTAATTCACCGTTCATAGACGATTGTACTCCTGACGTTACATAAACCTGGCGTTCGCTTACCATATTTTTGATTAACCCCCTAAACTTTCTCGTCTTTAATATATTGACTAATCAACTCCAATAGTTCTTTTTCCTGAAATTCTTTTGCCAATTGACGCAACTGTTCAGTAAACGGTACAAACCGCTCATCCAACTGTTCCCATTTTGCCGCTTCTCGGATAATTGCTTTCATATTGCCTTTCATCGCCAACTCAAGTAGATGCTTCATTTCTGCTAGCGGCGGAGTGATTAATTGGTGAGTTGGGATTTGGGATTTGGCAGAAACGGTAGTTTGATTTTCCCTTAACTCGGTTATTCCTGGCATCAGGGATTCCTCGTAAATCCATTGCAAGTTTAAATACTTCTGTAGTTTTTGCAGTAAAGCTTCTGCTTGCACTGGTTTAGGAAGAAAATCGTTGCAACCCGCCTCCAAACTCTTATATTGGTCGGTTTCAAACACGCTAGCTGATGAAGCAATAACCACCACTTGTTTAAATTCCGGTATTTGACGCAGGCGTTGCACCATTTCAAAGCCATTTAGCACAGGCATTACCAAGTCGGTAATAATTAGGTCTGGTTTGAAGTTTATAGCTGTTTCCAACCCTGACTCACCGTTTGTTGCTTCTGCCATTTCAAAACCTATTGGTTCTAGCATATTGACTAAAACCGAGCAATTTTCCCACCGATCATCCACTACCAAAATTTTCCGCTTTCTGCCATTAAAGCCGATAATTTTTCCTAGTTCAACAACTGTGGCAGTTTGTCTCCATTCTGCTGCTTCAGGTAAATCCAAATCTATCCAAAAAACGCTACCAACA
This sequence comes from Microseira sp. BLCC-F43, assembly GCF_041929235.1. NCBI lineage: Bacteria > Bacillati > Cyanobacteriota > Cyanophyceae > Aerosakkonematales > Aerosakkonemataceae > Microseira > Microseira sp. BLCC-F43. The sequence continues at coordinate 105,127 of NZ_JBHFNP010000131.1, read as the reverse complement.
CCGAGTTGGCTGTTTACTTGGATAGTACTGCCCATTAATTGAACAATTTTTTGGCTAATTGGCAATCCCAGTCCGGTTCCTTCTGTCTGTCGCTTGCTATCTCCTACTTGATCGAAGGGTAAAAATATCTTTTCTAATTGCTCTGAACCTATACCGACGCCAGTATCTTCGATTTGGCAGCGAATTTTATTAATTGGTAATTGGTAATTGGTAATGGGTAATTGGCAATAGGTAATTGGTGAATTGTTATGATTATCGATTACCTCTACTTTAAAATTAACGCTACCTTTTTCGGTAAATTTGATGGCATTGCCGAGTAAATTAATTAATACTTGTCGCAGCCTTTTCTCGTCAGCATGTATACCTGTGGGCAGTTTTGAACTGGTTTCGTAAATAAAAGCGATGCCTTTTTGTTCGGCTTTGATGCGGCATATTTCGGCAACACCTTGGAGAAAGGCAGGGAAATGAAAATCTGTCGGATAGAGTTCTAATTTCCTGGCTTCGATTTTAGAAAGGTCTAAGATATCGTTAATTAAGGTGAGCAGGTGCGAACCGCATTGATAAATAATGCCGATGCCGTTGAGTTCTTTTTCGCCTAGAGTTTTTGAGCGTTGTAAGATTTGGGCGTAACCCAAAATGCCGTTGAGCGGTGTTCTTAATTCGTGACTCATGTTGGCTAAAAATTCGCTTTTAGCCTGGTTGGCAGAATCAGCCGCTTCTTTGGCTTCTTTTAGTTCTGCTGTGCGTTGTTCGACGCGAATTTCTAACTCTTCGTTTGTTTTTTCCAGTTGACTGAAAGATTCGCGCAACTGGTGTGCCATTTGGTTAAAAGCTTGAGCTAATACGCCTAGTTCGTTACGGAATTGAATAGTTACCTGGACGTCTAAATTCCCATCGCTAATTTGAGCAGCAGCATCGGTGAGATTTTTTAAGGGTGAAATAATCCGTCGAGAAAATAAGAATCCCAATCCTACTGCTCCCAGCGTTGCTAAAGAAAGCGCGCCTACCATTACTAGGATTTGGTTGCGGATGGGAGCGTAAGCTTCGGCGGTGGGCAATTCTACAACTACGCTCCAGTTTACACTTCTGACTCGAGCGATTGCCCCCAATACTTCCACACCCTTTAGCCCCCGATAAACTAGGAGAGATTTTGTTTCTCTATCCGCGAAATTCCCAATAAACGGACGAGCTGAAATGTCTTCTAGCTTAAAGTCTTCCTCGTGATTATTTTTTTGGGCGATGACAACATTACGACGATCGATAACGTAAGTATATCCCGTTTTTCCTACAGAGGTTTGCGACACAACAAAATCGAGAAATTTTAGATTAATTTTAGCGATTAAAACTCCATCAACTTCATCTTTTTGATTGCGGATTGGCACGGCAATTGTCGTGACTAACTGGTTAATTCTGCGGTCAATTTCTGCGGGAGCGACGTAATCTTCTTTTTGTGTAAAGGAGCGCAAAAACGCGGGAGAATTTGCCAGATTACCCGGTTCATCCAGACCGTAAGGCGAAACAACAGCGACCGGATTGCCCTGACGATTAATAATTGCTACCATTTCGTAGGCGTCATTGTGGCGGGTTAAGCCTTCTAGCAGATTATGCTTGATCTCGTGAGGCAGGTCGGTGAGTCCGCGAATTCTAGCTAAGTAACCAAGTTTCCTGTGTAAATCGTCGATGTAAGCATTGATTGTTTCAGCCGCCGTTTGCGAGCGCGCAATTTGTAGCAATTTTGACTGATTTAATTGCGTTTGCCAGCTCTTGTAAATCAAAATTCCCCCAGCAGTCAACAAGCTGGATACTACCAGAGAGACTAAGCCAAAGCGTACTTGGTTAGCAATTGAAGCCGTTAGGCCCCAACTGGATATACCCTTGCGGCTTAATTCCTCTTGATGCAACTTGCCTCCGGGGTTCAATTTACCCTTGAAACGTCTAGTTTGCCACTCAAAATATCAGCTTGAATCTGATTCACCCTTGCTGCTTGTGCGGGACTTAACAATCCCCGAAAAGGCGCTAACTCATGAACTTTTTCTCCCATCCCAAATCTGTATAGCTTACCCTCCCAACGTCCTTGTTTCACCAGGGTAACACCGTTGAAGATGAGCAACGGTATTCGCTGAATCACGCTGGTTAAAATTTTACCAGGAGCTAGGGCATACTGGTCTTCAACCCATCCAATCCCATACACTCCCGCTGTTTGATCTACGACTTTTATAGCACCATTCCCTGCCTTATCGGCATCAATTGCCAGCACATCTGCGCCAGAAGCAATTTGATTTAGCGCCACTGTTTTTGCTTTGTCCTCGTCTAACCAACTGCCCACCCAATTAATTAATACTTTAACTTTTGGATTAATTGCTTTAGCACCCCGTTCAAAGGCGAGCGCTTCTTCTTCGGTGCTGGTATACTTCTCACCTCCCATGTAAGCAATGCGATTGGTTTTAGTTTTTAGCGCCGCTACAACCCCTGTCAGGTATCCCATTTCGCTGTAACGGAAGGCAATCCCGCCCAAATTTTTATTGTTACCTGCGTAAGGTTCTATAACTGCAAATTTAATCCGGGGAAATTCACTTGCCACTGTTTTGGATGCACTTGTATAACCGCCACTATGGGCGATAATCAGGTTGAAATCGGCTTGAGCAAAGTAGCGCAAGTATTTTTCCGCTTCTGTGCCCTGGCTGTTTTCAACATAAGCAATTTTTGCTCCAAACTCTTTTTCAACTAACGTTAATCCTTCATAGCCTGCCTGACTCCAGCTTTTGTCGTTAATCAAGCCAGGTAAAACCATTGCCACGCTGAAGTCGATCTTGGGTTCTAAATCTTCAGAAGTTGGCGATTTTTCTGTATTTGCGCCTCCACAACTGATGAGAATAAAAGTGAGAAAACTCACGATTACATATTTTGTCAAAGATTTTTTTCGGCGCATTTCGCTGGTTTAATAAAAACCTATAGTTTAATTTAATCCTTGATCGATCGCGAGGATGGCGTTCCTTGCGCGTGCCTTTGGCATATCGCACTCGCCATCCATCAAGCGCACCATCAATGGTAGCCTAGCAACTACTGGCGCAACTGAGGCACGGGGATGTTCACCGGGTCCGACTGACGATTTTGGGGCACTGGAACGGGGGGATAAAATTGGCGCGGGCGATCGCTACCATCAATACAGTAAGCCATTGCTTGATTAGCAGAAAAATCGATACCGCGATTTAATCCCACCACGCACTCAGCATAGCGAACCGGCAACAAGCTGCGGCGACAGCTCTCCAAAACAACTTCACTTGCCGTACCTTGAGTCCGAGTAGTAATATTAACCACGCAGATCGCGAGATCGCGAGGGCGTCGCACAGCAGTACACCAGGGGAGCGCATTATCGGCGGCGATATTCGTTTCCTGGTTAATTCTATAGACGCAGGCGGCTAAATCTTTAGGATACAGTACACCGGAACAAGCATCTGCAGCCGCATCCGGCGAAACGCGAGCCCGCACCAATTCGGAGGTACAAAGTCTAAAGTCATTCTTGGGAGTCGCCGCCATAGAACTGCTGGAAATCCCAACATTCAACAACAGCGTCCCCAAGGGAGCAGAGCAAAAGGCAATTAAACGAAACAGGTTACTGCGCCAGAGCGCTTGAAGAGGACGGGGGGACAAGGGAGAGCGGTGACGGGTCGAGTTTTTGTTGTATTCCCCGCGTCCCCCTATCCCCGTCTCCCCCCGTCCTCTTCTCTTCTCCACGAATAAATGAGAGAGTCTCAGACCAAGTGCTTCGATTTTGAGAAGGGTGCAAGAGAGCGTCTCCCCAACTCCTTGTCTCCCCATCTTCTTGACCAGAGCTTCTTCTTGGTCACTTCGCAACTGAGAGCCAATTGGCATTCCCATGGTAGTTTAATTTCAAAATACGCTCCGAATCATATCATCTCGGTCATTGTTGACAACTCCCCTGCCGTCGATGGCAAGGGATGCTTGGTTCATCAGGATAACTCATGTTACTTGCCCTCCCCCATTACCCATTCCCAATTACCCATTCCCAATTACTCATTACCCATACCGCCAGCTAAGTAAAAGTGCTATAATCGAAATTCTGGCTAATATTTTTAAGAGGATCAGAGAGGAAGCGACATGTCGCGATATAGAGGCCCCCGCCTTAGAGTAGTTCGTCGCCTGGGGGATCTACCCGGTTTAACTCGCAAGTCACCCAGACGGAGTTACCCACCAGGTCAGCACGGTCAGAACCGCAAGAAGCGGTCTGAGTATGCGATTCGTTTAGAAGAAAAGCAAAAGCTGCGCTTTAATTACGGTCTGACAGAAAAGCAGCTATTGCGCTACGTGCGTAAAGCTCGCCGCGTCACCGGCTCCACCGGACAAGTGCTGCTGCAACTGTTGGAAATGCGCCTGGATAACACAGTTTTCCGCATGGGGATGGCTCCCACTATCCCGGCGGCGCGTCAGCTAGTCAATCACGGTCACGTGACGGTGAACGGTCGCCTGGTTAACATTCCCAGCTATCAGTGCAGAGCGGGAGAAGTTATCGCCGTTAGAAACAGGGAAAATTCCCGCAAGTTGGTAGAACAAAATCTGCAATACCCCGGATTGGCAAATCTACCCAGCCATTTAGAGTTTGACAAAAACAAGCTCGTTGGCAAGGTCAACGGCATCATTGAACGCGAATGGGTCGCGTTACAGATTAACGAACTGCTGGTCGTTGAGTACTACTCGCGTCAAGCCTAAGGCAATTGCTAATGGCTAATAGCTAATGGCTAATGGTGAGAAAAAACCAATTAGCCGCCAATTTGCCAGGAGTATTCCTCGCTTCAAGCCTAACAGCATTGCTAATGGCTAATAGCTAATGGCGAATGGTCAGAAAAAAGCAATTAGCAATTAGCAATTAGCAATTAGCCCCCAATTTGCGACATCGTGCGGGTATAAACACCCTTCGTTGTGCCGGAAAATCGCTGTTTGAAGTTAATTTCTGATTTGATGGCTAAAAGCTGACTGACTCTTTCCCGTAATTCGGCTGGGTCAACGCCAGCGCGTAGAGCATTTTTGAGGTCAATTTGACCCGTTTCGTTTAACAGGCAGGGACGCAGCCAGCCATCGGCAGAAAGCCTCATGCGATTGCAGCGATCGCAAAAACACTCGGACATCTGACTGATAAATCCCAATGTCCCTTTGGCTCCCGGAATCTGAAATACATCCGCTGGGCCAGTACCACGAACTTGTGATTCTGTCAAGCCAAAAACATCGCGGATTTGTTGGCGTAACTCTGCCGAGGCCACCCAACCTTTATCGCCGAATAGTTGGTTATTGCCAATCGGCATAAATTCAATAAATCTGACGTGCCAATTGCGGTCAATCGTCAACGCGGCTAAATCCAGCACTTCGCGATCGTTGACCTCTGGAATTACTACCACATTGAGTTTGAGCGGGTCAAAACCGACGCGGTGAGCGGCTAGAATGCCCTCCCAGACTTGCTGCCAGCGCGAACGCCCCCGGTTGCCGATAATTTTGTCAAAAGTTTCTGGGTCGAGGGAATCGAGGCTGATATTAATGCGGCGCAAACCCGCATCGTACAAACCTTGCGCCATTGCAGCGAGGAGAAAGCCATTCGTGGTCATCGAGAGGTCTTGAGTTTGGGGGAGAGATGCGATCGCTCTCACCAACTCCACCACGCGGGGGCGCAATAGCGGTTCCCCTCCCGTCAGGCGAAACCGAGTAAACCCTACCGGAATGAAAACCTCTCGCATTAGGGTCAGCAGTTCCTCATCGGTCAGCAAATTCTGTCGCCAAATATACTCCAGATCCGACCCTTCCGGCATACAGTATTGACATTGAAAATTGCAGCGGTCAATTAAGCTAATTCGGAGATAGTCAACCTGATTCATAGGAAATGGGTAATGGGTAATGGGTAATGGGTAATTTGAGATTGCAGATTGGGCTTTTCCATCTGCAATCTCAAATCTGAAATTTGAAATTAGCTTCCCCAATCACCAATTGCCTTTATTTTGACCGATTTCTCAGATCTGCTGTGGGAACGGGAACGGGTTGCCAGCGGGGAGCGAACAAAGAACGCATTTTTTGATGTAAAAGCTGCATGAGGTGACTAAAAGGCTGACTGCACCGTTCGCGGATAAAAATTAGCGGGATCAAAGCTACCAGTCGCAGCACCCCCGAAAGGACAAATAATCCCGGCAAACCGCCGTAGTCGGCGAATTGAGCCAAAAAGCCAGGGGCGGTAGTCGCGATCGCACCCGCAACACCCGCAACTGCGGCGGCGATCGCAAAATAGCTGGCTTGATGGCGCGCCGGTACCACATCCATCTGGATATTATTGCTGCACAAATCGATCGCCGCCCAAGTACCACCGCCCAGCAAGTGTAACAACGGCAACCATACCCACAGCGAAATGCGATCGCTTGAAGCCAACAACCAGAATACAGGCGTCACCGCCACAACCATACCCACCAATAGCAAAATCAAACGATTGCCAATCCGGTCTGCCAGCTTACCCCACCACAGCAAAAGGAGAGAGCAAGGTATCAGGGGTTAAGCTGTTATAAATGGTTACCCAGCTAACATCGATTCCTAGATTATCCAGCATGTAAAGGTTGAAAAACGGATTGCTGACGTTAACGGCAAAAGTCCACAAGCTAAAATAAAGCAGAAACCAGCAAAAATTACTGGTAATCCGGAATTCTCCGTTCTTTTCCTGCTCCTGCTTGTTTTTGGTTCCCAGTTTCAATTGGGGGTTCACATCAGCCTTAAAAAACTGACAGCCAAGACTCAAGATGCCGAATATTACTCGTGAACTACCACACACTCACCCTATCGGGTAGAGTGTGGGCTTCCCAATTCAAGGGCAACAGCCAAGGACAGCAGTGGACTTGCGCCCATACTGTTTTGGTCTTACATTGCCTCCTTGGGCAGTAACGCTGGTTCCCAACGCCAATATCCGTAAGCCTTCATTTTTGATGTTAATTGCCGCGTTAATGTCCCGGTGGTGTCTCTTGCCACAATGATGGCAGTCAAATTCACCCACAGACAGATCCATTTTTGGCAGTGGCAGTAATGTTTCAGAACACAGGTGGGATGATGGGAAAAATCGACCTACTTCTAGATAGACTTTACCTTCTGCTTCTGCTTTGTACTTGAGCATTGTACAGAACATTCCCCAGCCAGCGTCACTGATGGATTTAGCCAGATTGTGATTCTTTACCATGTTCTTTACTGCCAGATTCTCGACTACAATCACGCTTGTTTCGTTAACTATCTTACGGGATAGTTTGTGTCGGAAATCTTCACGTACTCTAGCTATTTTTCCATGGACGGCTACAGCTAGCTTAGCCTTGCGTCGTTTATTGGTAGTTTTATCTTTCTTCCTAGATAGCTGACGCTGTTTGCGCTTCAGGTTGATATCGTGTTTTTTGAGATGCCGAGGGTTTTGGTATTTTGACCCATCAGAGGTAACAGCAAAATCGAGTAACCCAAGGTCAATACCGATGGCTTTTCCTTCGCTGCTAGTCGTCAGAGATTCAGCAGCATCATCCATCAATAGCGAGGCGTAGTAACGACCATCAGGCATTCTAGATACCGTCACAGTCTTTAACTTACCAACAAGAGCGCGATGAATTTTAGCCTTAACTATTCCAAGATTGCCGGGGAATTTAATCTCACAGTCCCTCAGAATTTTAACGTTCTGAGGGTACTGCATCGATTGTCTGCCCTGCCGCTTTTTGAAGGTTGGATACGCAGCCCGACCATCAAAAAAGTTGATAAAAGCTTGAGACAGATTGAGTATGGACGACTGGAGGCATTGTGAATAGCATTCTTTCAGCCATTCATGCTCGGTCTTCCACACTGGAATCTGTTTCTTCATTGTCAAAGCCGATACGCCCTTCCCAGTCTCTTGGTAAATCTGGGACATGGTAGCCAGAGACTGATTCCACACCCAACGAACACAGCCAAAGGCTTGCGCCAAATGACTCTGCTGCTCGATGCTTGGATAAATTCTGACTTTGACCGCCTTCAGCACAAGAATTTTTATCGCAGTTACTTAACCATGATAACACAAGGTCAGCCAATGGTCGAGCCAAGGAATTTGTTCGCCTTCTCATCCACCCGCCCATCTCCCGCTAGCGGGAGCAAAGCGTCTCGTGGGCGGATGGAATCGGCGGCTCACTCGCATTCATCCCACGCTGACCCTACAGGTACAGACGTGGGGCTTCTGCTGTCTCAGCTAACAACAAGATGCCAGCGTAAGCTGGAATTGGCCCATGACGCCAAGCCGATACAACCAAACCTAGTAGAGGTATAGATAACAAATTCGTTAAACTGGCGGCACTGTTGCGAAAGCCAAAATACCTGCCACGCAAACGACGGGGAACCAAAACCGCCATCCAGGAAACCCAGGCGGGAGATCCTAACGCTCCCATCACGTGGGTAACTAAAACGATCGCTAACGTCGAGTAGATCAGTTGGTGTGATGATAGGTATCCGTTGGTGTTAGCCCAAATTCCCCAGACTAAAATCAACCACAACAGACGAGACGGACTAAAGATCCACAACAGATATCGCAGACGACTGGTAGTTCTGTCCCCCAGATAGGCACCCAGGGGTTGCAGCAAATTCACCAACATGGGAAAAGAAGACAACATGCCAATTTCTACACTGGTAGCACCTAATTCGAGTAAAAAGTTACTCAGCAAGACGCCGGTGGTAATGCTGCCAAAAATTGTCGAAAATACGCCATCAATCGTTGAAGCTTTTAAACTAGAGCGAATCGCCTCTTTGGATAATTTGAAACTAGATGCAGGCATTTCCTGCATCTGGGGAGCGGGGGGAGGGGAAGTTTCTACTGGAGCCAAAGTCATTACTAGGTTAGATGTCATATGGGGTTGCGTTCGCTATATCCTCACACGCAATAAAACCTTCGACCCAAGACATCGAAGGTAAAATTAACAGGACTTACACTTGGGCGACCTATCACCTTAGTTTCTTTGCGTAAGTCCTGATTAAATGTTTATGCAGGATAACTTGAGAAGTCTATGCCTAACAGCTAGCTGGGGGAAGATATAGCAGCAAGTTGTACCCTAGTGATATAACCCTCTAAAAAATAGCAGTTTTGCCTTGCTTCTGCCATGCCCCTATCGCGCATTCTGATATTAATTGTTGGCCTCATCTTAGTTTTGGGGCTACTGCTGTGGCTAGTTGATTCCCTGTATCGGCTTTATTCTTCCTTAGTTTGGACATCGCCTTTTTTGGGTCACCTGCTGCTGCTGTTGCTGATTCTGCTTATAGGTATAGTAATTGCCGCATTCGTTTACTATGTCTTCCTGTTTTGGAAATCGAACCAGAAAACCCGTCGTCGTCAGTTAAAACCTAAAGTCCCGCCAGCAAAAACCGACGCCGCCGCACAAAACCTCCGCGCCGTCAAAAAACAGGTCGCCCAAATACAAGATGAAGTCGCGCGACAAGAATTACTCAGTCGTTCGCGAGAAATTGAAGCCAGCTTGAAGCGCGGCGATTTAAGGGTTGTAGTATTTGGCACTGGTTCCGCTGGTAAGACATCTCTGGTAAATGCGGTAATGGGGCGCGTGGTGGGACAAGTAAGCGCGCCAATGGGAACAACGGAAGTAGGGGAAACCTACGTACTCAAACTGAAAGGAATTGAACGGGAAATTTTGATTACCGATACGCCTGGTATTTTAGAAGCGGGGGTAGCGGGAACCGAAAGGGAACAATTGGCGCGACAATTGGCAACGGAAGCAGATTTATTGTTATTTGTGGTGGATAATGACTTGCGAAGGTCGGAATACGAACCGCTCTTGGGTTTGGCAGAAATAGGCAAGCGATCGCTCCTCATCCTCAACAAAACCGATCTTTACAGCGAACAAGACAAAGAAACGATTCTGGCGCGACTGCGCGAGCGAGTGCGCGGGTTTATCGCCCCGACGGATATTATCGCGATCGCCGCTAACCCCCAACCCGCCCAACTAGACAACGGCGAAATTATCCAACCCGATCCCGATGTCATGCCTTTAATTAAGCGTCTCGCCGTCGTTTTGCGGGCAGAAGGCGACGATTTAATGGCGGATAATATCTTACTGCAATCCCAGCGCTTGGGAGAGGAAGCCCGCAAGCTGATCGATGCCCAGCGACGCCGACAAGCTGATAAATTAGTAGAGCGCTTTCAGTGGATCGGTGCGGGTGTAATAGCCGTAACACCCCTACCTGTAGTGGACTTGCTGGCAACCGCAGCAGTCAATGCACAAATGGTAGTAGAACTTGGCAAAATTTACGGCTGCGAATTGAATCCGGAACGGGGGCGCGAATTAGCACTTTCCTTAGCTAAAACTTTAGCAAGTTTAGGAATTGTTAAAGGCGCGATTGATTTAATTTCCACCGCACTGCGACTCAATCTGGCTACCTATGTAGTTGGTAAGGCAATTCAGGGGGTGACGGCGGCGTATCTTACCCGCATTGCCGGGAAGAGTTTTATCGAATATTTCCGTCAAGATCAAGATTGGGGGGATGGGGGTATTGCCGAAGTCGTACAGCGACAGTTTCAATTAAACCGACGGGATGAGTTTGTCAAGGCATTTATTGCCGAAGCGATCGCCAAAATCGTCAAACCCCTCACCGATAACCAACCAGCGCCACCACCCGTCGAGGAGTTGGATGAACCAAGACGTTAGCGAACCTAGAAACCGGGTTTCTAGCGATTTTTCATAGAAACCCGGTTTCTTTGCCTAAGTCCGATGAAAGCTTGGTAACAAAACCTGTGTTTCATTCGTCACCAAGTTATTACCTGTACCCGATGCCTGTAGTTGGGGTCAATTTTTATACTGGCACAGAGAAGCTTGACTTCAGGGTATTTGTGCTTATGATTCTGGCAGAAACGCCCTTTTCGCTCAAAATTTGATACCTCGCCGCAGGTGCTGACTTTTGACGGTTCGGCTCAAAACTCAGTAGATGAGGGAGATAAAGGTATGGTATGGAAATCGAGCAGAATTATTGCCAACATTTAAAGAGGCTGTGAAAAATCAGATGCTGGTGACCCCTGCTATAGAAAAATCATTTAAAACAGATTAAAATCGAAATAACCCATATAAATCCAGTATCTGTTACTTGGCTGCTGGCAAAAAAAACACCTTAAGTCAATTCGGGAAACTGCGGAACATGAAGCATAAATTAAAAGTAAAAAATTTAATAAAACAGTTTTATAAGATTAAAAAGCCTAAGTAAAAACTCGGAGAAGTGGCAAATATTACGATGGGCTGACCCAAGTATTAAAATAGGTTGAGAAACTGATTAAAAATAATATTGCTTGCAGATGGTGAAAACCTCGATGTAATAAATTAAGCTCGTGTTTTCCCCTAGATGTGTCAGTCAATCGGGAGAAAAAAGTTGAATAGTAAAAATATAACAACTTGCGATCGCCGCATCACTCCACCGTCCACTCAGACAAAACAGTGATGACTAAGTTACCCCTGCACCCCCAAGAAAGCACTAAAATCGATACTCCAAACCAACAGCCCCAGGCAAGCTCGAAAGCTGTTCAACAGGAATTCGACGATATTACCCGCTTGGCAGCATATATCTGTCAGGCGCCCTTCGCCATGATTTACCTGACCGATGGTACCTGGCAATGGTACGTATCGGAAAGGCGGAAAGGAACGGGAAAATGGGGCATCGGGAATTTTCCCCATCCCCAAACCTTAATACCCAATCTGCATTTGGAGTCGGATCTACTGATCGTTCGGGATACTTGGCAAGAAGTCAGTTTAATCGGGACGGCAATCGGGACTTTTGCCCCATCGGTCCGGTTTTATGCGTGTATGCCCTTAATCTCAACAAAAGGCGACTCAATTGGTTGGTTGTGCGTGATGGATAACCTGCCACGGGAGTTAAGCGATGAGCAGATATCATCATTGCGGATTTTGGCAAATCGGGCGAGCGCTCAAATCGAGTCAAAGCAAAATGCCGCTCGCGCCTTGCAGGAAAGCGAAGCTCGCTATGAAATGTTAATTGGGAGCGTCAAAGACTATGCCATCTGCACCCTCGACCCCAACGGGTACGTGATTAGCTGGAACGAAGGTGCAGAAAAAATTAACGGGTATCAAACCGATGAAATTATCGGTCATCATTTCTCCCGCTTCTATGCAGCTGAAGATATCCAGCGCGGCAAGCCGAATCGCGTTTTAAAATTAGCAGCAGCAGCTGGTCGGTTTGAAGACGAAGCATGGCGAGTGCGTAAAGATGGGTCGCGGTTTTGGGCGAATTCGGTGGTCACTGCACTCAGAGACGAAACCGGACAGCTCAAAGGCTTCGTCAAGGTGACGCAAGACATTACCGCAGCTAAGCAAACCGAAGAACAACTGATCCACAATGCGTGGCACGATACCCTAACGGGATTGCCCAATCGAGCGTTATTTATGGAACGCTTGGGGCGCGAAGTCAGGCACGCAGGACGCCGCCAGGATCATATGTTCGCCGTACTGTTTCTCGACATCGACCGTTTCCAGGTGGTGAACGAAAGTCTGGGACACAAGGTAGGCGATCAACTGCTCAAGAGCATGGCGCGTCGCGTTGCAGGCTGTCTAGATTGTACCGATACCCTAGCCCGGTTTGGCGGCGATGAATTCACGATCCTGCTAGAAGATATCAAAGACATTAGCGACGCCACCCGCCTCGCGAGTAGGATTATCAAGGCAGTCACCGGGCCGTTTCAACTCAGCGGCTACGAAGTATTTACCAGTCTCAGCATCGGAATTGCCTTGAATTCTACCGGGTGTCCCAAACCGGAAGACTTGCTGCGGGACGCAGAAATTGCCATGTTTCGCGCCAAGACCCAGGGCAAAGCGCGTTATCAAGTGTTCGACACTACGATGCACACCCGCGCCGTGACGCGCTTGCAGTTGGAAAACGATTTGCGACGCGCCATCGAACACCAAGAGTTTCGGCTTTACTACCAGCCAATTGTATCCCTATCAACGGGCAAGATTACGGGATTTGAGGCTTTGGTACGCTGGCAACATCCCCATCGGGGATTGGTTTCCCCAGCAGAATTCATCCCTCTGGCAGAAGAAACCGGCTTGATTTTGCCGATAGACTGGTGGGTATTGCGGGAAGCATGTCGGCAATTGCGCGATTGGCAGGTGCAGTGGGAAAGTGCGATCGCCAATAGAACGCCGGGAATTGGGGAACACTGGGGTAACGGCAGCAGGGCCCAATACTCATTCCCCACCTGCTGGCCCAAATTACCCTTGACAATGAGCGTCAATCTTTCTGGGCAACAGTTTTCCCAGCCAGATCTGCTCGATCAGCTCGACATGGTGCTTCAGGAAACAGGTTTAGATGGTCGCTATTTAAAGCTGGAAATCACCGAGGGAGTCCTCATCAGTAACCCTGAAGCAGCCACCGCCATGCTGGAGCAACTGCGAGAACGACACATAAAATTATGCATGGATGACTTCGGTACGGGCTATTGCGGTTTGAGTTATCTGCACCGCTTTCCCCTCGACGTACTCAAAATCGACCGCTCTTTCATCGTTCGCCTCGGCGCCGAAAAGGCACAATCAGCGATCGTGCAAGCAATTGTATCGATGGCGCACAATCTGGGAATGGAAGCCCTCGCCGAAGGCATCGAGACACCCGATCAGCACGCCCAACTGCAAGCCCTAGATTGCGAATACGGACAGGGATATTTGTTTTCCAAACCCGTCGATCGCAATACGGCACGCGCTTTGATCTGGAATGGGGGCAATTGCACTTGAGAGCGGGTGTGCAGGTGTGGAGGTGTGGAGGTGATATCTTGTATCCCAAAAGGTGCTGTAGGGATATGAGGGGTTATGAAAGACAAACGGGTCACAATTGCTTCTGTTTTGCTGTTGATCGGACTGGCAATGGGTTGTTCGAGTCAACCCAAGACTGAAGTAGTCAGTCTGGAAACTCCCGCGACAAAGTCCACCACTACGCCTGCTGCGAGTAAACCTGAAGCGAAAACTGCTGAATCGGTCAGTCAAGTTAAATCGCCTACAGTTAGTTTTTATACAGATAATGGGGTGGCAATTAAAGGTGCAGATCCGGTGGCTTATTTCCAGGAAGGAAAGCCAGTTAAGGGTAACAGCCAATTCGCTTACCAGTGGATGAACGCTACCTGGTATTTTTCTAGTGCCCAAAATCGCGATTTGTTTGTCAAAAATCCGCAGAAATACGCACCTCAATACGGCGGTTTTTGTGCTTGGGCTGTGAGTCGGGGCTATACGGCGCAGATTGACCCGGATGCCTGGAAAATTGTGGATGGCAAACTTTATTTGAACTACAACCGAGGCGTTCAGCGAAGTTGGGAGCGAGATATCCCTGGCAATATTTCTAGGGGCGATCGCAACTGGCCTTCCCTGAACGATCGCCTCAAAAAGTAACGACTCATATCATGTCCGCGAGAGATCGGTAGTGTATCGATGGCTAATTGTTAATTGCTAATTGGTAATATAGTATTTTTCCTGATTGAGCCATTAGCGATTAGCTATTAGCAGTTACACAAACGTTGCCCAGGGACATGATATCATCTATCACCAAAGTTTCTTGCTGCGATCTCTGGTTCCTTGCTCTAGGATGTGGCACAGAAACTTTGGTGTTTGCCTAAGTCCTGCCCTACTTGGTATGGGTCCCACCCCGGTAGATTCGTTGTGCTTGTTCCGGTGAAACCCACGATACTGCCGGTATTTTTTCGGGCAAACCATTTCCTGCCTCCGTACCATTACTGTGACGCTGGGGTAGGTCGCAAGCCACTGGCGGCGCAGTTGTATTAGTATATATACCTGGAACTAACCCTTCTTCCGACTCGTTTAGCTGACTTTGAGGAGGTGCGTAGGTATGGGTGTTGGCGTCGTAAGCTAGCACTTCACCCGTCTCGATATGATAAACCCATCCGTAGATTTTCAGTTTTCCTTGATACAATCTAGAGTGGACAACTGGGTAAGTTTTGAGATTTTCGATCTGCGTCAGTACATTTTCCGCGATCGCTATCTCCAACAGTTCCTCGCCCTGGTATGCGCCGTAGTTCTCTTTTACCAGTCTGCGCGTTGCTTCGGCGTGTCTCAGCCACTCGTATACCAAGGGCATTTCTTCTCTGAGTTTTTCCAGTTTCAGCAACCCCTTCATTGCACCGCAGTGAGAATGACCGCAAACAACGATCTGCTGAATGTCCAAGGCGTGTATGGCGTATTCCAACGATGCCCCTTCACCCCCATTGGCGGCTCCGTAGGGCGGAATAATGTTACCTGCATTACGGATAACAAACAATTCCCCTACTTCTGTCTGGGTAATCAAATTCGGGTCGATGCGCGAGTCGGAGCAGGTTATAAAAAGCACTCTGGGCTTCTGACCGTGGGCAAGTTGCTCAAACAATTCCTGGTGGGTCGAAAAATAACTGGCCTTAAATTCCCGCAAGCCTGTAATTAATTTCCTCATAGAGCGAACCTTATCCCATCGGCGATGATTTTCAATCTATCTTGATTTTCTCAGATCGGGGGCTGTTTATTCATCTGATTTTTTACGGGAAGTCCGCCCGATCGCACGAGGGGTAAGCGCCACAGAAGAGGAAGACCAAAAGCACATATCATAGTTCCTCCCTCTCCTTGTCGGTTTTGACGAAAGGTAGGACAAGCGTGCAGTTATGAAGCCAAATACGTATAAAATTTTTTTATTTTTTAATATATTTTTTTTTTAAAAGTGATAGTAAAATAATAAAAATTTGGTTATACTTACGTATGTAAGTTTTTGATTGAGAAGGGTGAGCAAGTCACCGTTACTCTGTCAGGGAAAAAAACTTCATAGATTATGCAAAAATCAAGGGTGCTAAATCGGAGATAGTTTTATGAAACGAGAGGACTTTTTGCTGCTTTTTTTACTTCTGTATTTTTTAAAGTCGGGGTTAGGATATAACCTGATGGGGAAATATCATCTGGAGGATATTATATTTAAGCCAGACGAGATGATTGTGGATGCGGTTAGGGAGTTTTTCTATTAGCTAATGAAGCAGGCAGGCGACTCCCTAAGCTTTGGGCGATCGCTTACTCCCGCTAGTAATCCCTAGGTTTCCACAAGCAAGAACTACCTGTTGTGTTACTCAGCAAGGAGTATGGACTGTTGCCAAATAAATTTATACAGCACTTACGCTCATATTCCCGGTTTCTAAGAAAAATCTTTGGTTTGGAAACGAGAGATAAAGGTCGAAACAGGGTTTCTGGCAACGCGCTTGCGTCAGTCCTGTTTATAACCATTTTGGCTAAATCAATGCTCCTGAATGTTAGGATTTACGGACGCGGCTATTGAGTGACAACGCTCTCGGTTATACCAATTGTTATAGGTGCAGTTAACAAGATGGGGCTACCTAATTTTTGCATAGACTCTAAAAGCGTGGATCGGCTCAAAAGAAAACCAACCTAAATTCGGTAACAAGTTGGCTTGGCAACTTGGTTTAGGTTGAGAGAAGGATGAGAGAAAAATGTTTCCTTCTTGCTAAAGTTTAGATTGATTGTTGTAGAAATATCTGGCAGAAAATTTTGGCGACGCGAGTGCCTCTCCTTTGGAGAATCGCCAATATTTCCTCACTAGACCAATCCCATACCAAACAGGGATCGGGGATACTCCTAAAGTGGGATAAAAATTAAAAGGAACCGCAGCGCTTGCGGTTGGTGCGTTGAAGTTGCTGATGGTTAATCGTCCGGAGTCAGAGTTATTATCAAGGGTAAAAACCCGATAGCCAATTAGGTCATCCTGATTCACAAAAATACTTCTGGAACCAGAAAGGATTGGACTATTATTTTGAGCTAGCTGGTTGTAGATGCCGTTCAATAAGTATCCGCCGCTGTCAGCATTACCAAAGTTGTCAAATCAATCGTATTCCCAATCAAAACTCCAAGTTCCAGATGCCTCTACTCGGATGGTAAAATCAGTGCTGCCAGGACTGTCGCTTTGGTTTGCACCCCCTTCAATCTGAATAAAATCGGGAGCTTAGTTATTAACTAACTAATGACTATGGAATAAAGGACTTACGCAAGGGCGTTCGTATCACCTTTGTTTCTGCGTAGATCTCTCGTTGTCCAACCTACGATTTTTCACAGAAACCCGGAATATGAGTGTAAGTCCTGTATGGAATACAGGACTTACACTTGGGCGGCAAATCACCAAAGTTTCTTGCTTTTTGAGAGAAACTTTGGTGATTTGCGTAAGTCCTGGCATAGAAACTAACAAGAACAAGAGAAAAAGAGAAACCTGAGGCAGAACCTCTTGGTTTCGTTCCCAGGCGGGATCCTGGGAACGATTGGAGATCTAGGGATCTTTAGCTGAAGACAAAATTGTTGGGGTTATTCAGGTCGGCGACGCTCACATTTATGAAGGTAATGTAAGAGCTAGCAAGTGCAGATCCATCTGTACCATCTGGGTCAAGTAACAGTATGGTGTTACTGCCTTGGCTAGAAAAGCTAACGATTCCGTCAGCAATTGGATTTGAACCGCTGTAGTTAAAACTTGCCAACAGGTTTGTCATTACAATCTTGTCGATGCCGACTTGAAAATCGGTGATGGTGTCAAACCGATCTTGAATGCGGTTGTAGACAAATTCGTCAGCGCCTCCTCCACCAGTAAGCGTATCGTTACTCTGTTCTCCAATCAAGCGATCGCTAAGAGCGGTCCCCGTTAAATTATCGCGTCGGTTCGTGCCAGCGATGATTTTAAAAGCGGGGATTTCGATCGCTTTATTTGCACTCAAAGAACCAGGGGTTCCCGGTGTAGGTAATGTGAGAACGGCATTATTACCATCAGCATCTTCAATGGCGCCGTTATTGAGCTTTAAAGCACCCCGAGAAAGATAGTCTAAGTCGGGGGTGGTATCCTTAACTCCAACTTTGTAGTTAAACGTCAAAGTGTTAGTACCGCTACCACTGCTCAAGTTAACAACGGCATCCAATACACCAGTTTCTAGAACCAATTGGGGAGTGCCATTGACGAAGACATTCTCGCTGAAGGTCACGTTAATGGGAATTACTTGACCGACGGTGTATTTGCCATTTGGTGCTGTTGAGGTGACGTTAGTAATGGTGGGTATTAAGTTTGCAACTGGGTTGACAGTACCTGCGATCGCAAAGTCAAATGGGTTTTCATCGCTGTCGTTATTGCCAAAGGAAATCGTTCCCAAGGGATTACCCGTCGCCGTGGCATTGAGTTGCAGTTGGAAATCGGCAGTACTGCCAGGAGCAATTGAGCTGGGGAAAATGCCTAAAACCGTGAAACCAGTTGGTAAAGTTGGGGTACTTAAAGATAGGGAGGAAGTGCCGGTATTGTTGATGGTGAAGGTTTTTGTTACCGCACTGCCAACGGTTGTAGAACCAAAGTCAATTGCTGTGGTAGTACCATCCAGGATAGAAGTTGTACCATTTTTGACTTCGATTTCTGGTGCTAGGGTAGCAACATTACCATTAAACTCGTAAGATCCACTATCAACAATTGCGCTGCCATTGCCATCGCCATCAATAGGACGAGTCACGCCACGTTGATCTGTATTGGGTGCGCCTGCGCCAGTGCCAAAGTCAATTGCTGGACTTCCTGGCAGTAGGGGTAGGACTAGCTTGCCATTAATTTCTTGCAACGTGCCGAGTTTAGGATCGGCGATGGTGATGCTTGCCGTCGCATTGTTATCGCCTGCGGGACGTGATTGAATATTACCCCCCAAATCAGTTAATTCCCGGCTAGTTTCTTGCTTAATTTGGAAAGGATTCGCTGCTGTGTTGTCGGCGAAAATGGTATTTTTGACGGTGACTGCTTGGTTGGTAGAAGCCAACACAGCTCCAGCAACCCATCCAGCATAATTGTTCGCGATCGTTGTGTTGACAATGTCTGCGGGGGAGTAAAACGCGATCGCTCCACCGTTGCCAGTAGTGGTATCAGGAGGAACGCTCGATTCTGCTCGGTTACCAAAGAAGGTGCTGTTGGTAATCGTAGCAGGCCGATTAAAAATCCACGCACCACCCCCCTGAGACATCGCTGTATTGTTGGCGAAGGTGGTGTTGCGAATGGTCAGTCCCCCGTTTTGCGAATCGCTGAGTTGATAGAGTGCGCCTCCATTTCCACCTTCTCCGCCAGGGAGTGCGAAAGCTTTGTTGTTGGTGTAGGTGGTGTCTTCAATAATTACCTGGTCTGCGGGGGCGGTGAACAGATAGGTGGCTCCCCCTCCAGCCTTAGACCTGTTCTTGTCAAATACACTACCAGTAATGCGTATTGTACCGCCAATACCACGGCTTTCTTCGCCAGTAGAGCTGGCGCGATCGGTATAAATTGCTCCACCGTAGCCCCTTAAGAAAGGATCGATGGGGTCGTTGTTGTCGAAAAATGCTGATTCGGTGTCGTTGTTGATGAAGCGCGAGTTTTCGACAGTTAACTTACCGTTGAGGCTGTTAATTGCACCGCCGACAATGCCGCGATTGTTGGTAAAATCGCTGTTGCGGACGGTAAAATTGCCGGGACTGAGGAAAGCGATCGCACCTGCACCGCGTTCGTCGTTTCCAGCGATCGCTTTATTGGCGTTGAATTTACTATTGTTAACCGATAGGTTGCTGTTCCACGCCATGTAGATGGCACCGCCACCTAGATCGGCAACGTTGTTATTGAATTCAACGTTTTCGACGGTTAGGGTTGCTTCGTCCGCCCCGGCGATCGCTCCGCCGCGTCCCTTCGTGCTATCATTCATCGGAGCAGCCCCAGCATTGGGATTAACGTAGCCATTGACCAATTTAAGATTCTTGATCGTTGCATTCGTGCTGGTAGCCACATTCGCATCAATCAAGAAGATGCGAGAGGCATTATTTCCACTAATGGTCAAATTGGCAGCGTTAGCACCATCAATTGTGATGTTTTTGCCAGGGTTAATCCGAATCTCACCTTGTGTCAAGGTAATTGTTTGACCCGCTAAGCTGCTGTCAAAAACAATCGTATCGCCACTATTTGCCGCTGCGATCGCATTCCTTAACGAACCGGGATTATTATCATCTGCGGCACTCGTTACCGTGCGGATTGCTAAAACCCCTTCGTAACTTGCCATCACTTCAGGTTTCAACACAGCAGTTGCTTTAATTTCACCCATTTTGACTTCTAACTCCCAGTTACCGCCTTTAGCGCTATTGCCTGTCAAATCAACCGAAGCAGCTACATTCGCCCCAGTTAATTCGCTCAATTGCTGCACAAAATCTACCCCGTCACCAGAGGCGACATTGCACCCGTAAATCAGTAAATCTGCATCATCGCTGAGTAAAGATTGCCACTGCTGCAAACAGTTTTTGTATTGTTCTAAAGTCTGGGAATTCAGGATACTAGAACCAAGTTGCACCTCTCCCGGACTTCCATGAGAAAAGATGTGAACCGCATCAATTGCGCCAGAAAAAGCCGCAAATTTTTGCAATTCTGTGGTAACTGCAAGGATGCCATTTTGTTCTGGATCGAGAATCCTTACTTCTACTTGGTCTAAAACTCCCGATGCTAGATATTGGTAACCTTCCAGGTTCGCGTCGATAAAAACGAGAGTTTTAGCGGAAAAATTGGTCGCATTGTCAGAAAAAGACATGTAAGATTCTCCAGGTGAATATTGACTGGTAGATTCACCCCAGGAGTGAGGTTAACAGATGAGTTTGCTTCAGGGGAAGCAGACCCAAACCCCTCTTTTGGTAAACATACAATCCTTGACATTCTTGGGTAAGGTACTTTCCCAAGTTGCTTGTGCAATGTCAAAAATCAAGTCTGTTGTTTCATAGTTGCTGCACTTGCTACGGTTGCAAGTGGGTTTTTGCCACTATCTGGCGGGTTTTACCCACCCAACTCACCGGATTTGTGGAAACAGACGAATTGCTAGAACGACTCATTGACATGTAACAAATCCAGTTTGGAGTATAAGTGCCGTTTGGTGGGAACTAGATCGGGTAGGCAAAACGCTTAGGCTAAATTGCTTACCTGCGCTGTTAACGAGAAGGATAGTACCGGACATGATGTTATGACCTGTAACCCGGTTAACTACACAACTTTGATTACTATAGCTCAAACTTTGCCAAAGTATCACTAAGTATAAGTAAAGCCAAACTCAATGCCAGTCGCACTTGACTTCGCTAAGAAAGGACTCCAAAGCGCTTTTTCTCTGGGTGATGAGTCGGATTTGATCGTTTTTTTTTCCCCATCGCTGCATTTGCGATCCAAATGTTTTAAAAAATATATCCTCCTTCAGACAGATGATTATTTTTAAGCTATTAAAATTTTAAGTTTTATGAACTCACAGCACCAGGGTGAGAAACCGGGTTTCTGGCAACCTGAGGCAAAAAAACAAAGGTGATAGGAAAAATCGTGGGTTTAGACTCGCGACATGGACGCAGTGGGTTTTTGGCCCCGCGTGGGTAAGTCCTGCCGGTTTCTCAAGTCTGATTGAGAAAGGTGCAAGATGTGAGATGAAGAGAGTTTTGCACATTTGGGCAGGGAGAGGGAGAGGAGGCGGTGTAAACTTATGGATAGCTTGGCGATATACCTCGAAGGAATAAAATATTAAAATAAGCGATTAAACAAATTTTTATCAGTTTGGCTTGCATGATTTAATTGGCAATTTGAGAATCGTTAAAAAAACTGAATAAATATCAAGAGGCTGCTGAATCATCACTAGCGATCGCTTATAATTATTTAAAGATTAAGCGCGGGATAATTAATAGATGAACGCCGATTTAAACCAGCCAATAAAACTGAAATAAATGCTGAAAATATGAGATAAGTTGAACAAATAAAGTGGCTAGTTACATCGCTTAGTAAATAAAAATATTGCTCAAAAAAATAGTAAGTTTTACAGGAATAAATTTAGGAATAAACCTGTTTGATGACAGGGAAAATAGGTAATTTAAAAGATTAGACTGAGCCCTGAAAAAATTAGCAATTAGCAATTAGCAATTAGCAAGCTCGCCAGCTCGCAAAGACTAACTAGGAACTTGCGTTAATATATAAATATAAATCGTTCAATTGCAAGAGAAGTGGGCGGGCGTGTATAGCATGAGAATTCTAGTAGTAGAAGATGACAAAATGGTTTCTGAAGCACTCACCAACGTACTGGGAGACCAAAACTATGCCGTAGAAGTGGCGAAGGATGGGGAAGCGGGATGGGAGCTAGTAGAAGCGTTTGCTTATGACTTAATATTGTTGGATGTAATATTACCCAAGTTGGATGGGATTAGCCTTTGTCAGCGGCTGCGATCGCAAGGTTATAACATGCCAGTCTTGCTGTTGACGGGGAAAGACAGCAGTCACGATAAGGCGACGGGGTTAAATGCAGGCGCGGATGATTACCTTGTTAAACCTTTCGATCCGGAAGAGTTAGTGGCGCGGGTACGCGCATTACTGCGTCGAGGCAATTCGATCTCCCTGCCGATTCTAGAATGGGGTAGTCTCAAACTCGATCCGACAACCCACGAGGCGACTTACGATGTGCATCCGCTGCATTTAACGCCGAAAGAATACGCAATGCTCGAACTTTTTTTGCGGAACAGTCGCCGGGTATTTAGTTGCGGTGGAATCTTAGAACATATTTGGTCTTATGAGGAAACACCGGGAGAAGAAGCGGTTAGAACTCACATCAAAGGTTTGCGACAAAAATTAAAAGCCGCAGGCGCTCCTACCGATTTAATTGAAACAGTTTACGGGATTGGTTATCGCCTGAAACCACTCGATGCCCTCGGGGTGCCAAATTCCCCTTTGGAGACGAACGAACAACCAACAAAAGCACAAACGACTGCTGCGATCGCCGGAGTGTGGAACCGATTTAAAGACCGGATCGGCGAGCAGGTGGAAGTTTTAGCACAAACAGCCGCCGCACTATCAGAAGGAAAAATAACACCAGAACTGCACGCACAAGCAGAGCGAGAAGCTCACACTTTAGCAGGTTCTTTAGGCACTTTTGGCTTTAGCGAAGGTTCTCAGGTAGCGCGGAAAATAGAACGCCTGCTGCAAGCAACAAATTTGGGGCGCAAAGATGCCGTGCGGCTGGGTAAATTGGTAAAATCCTTACGCACAGAAATCAATCGACCCTTGCAAGAAACCGCAAAAGAACCAGCAATAGAAAAAGACGAACGCCCCTTATTATTAATTGTCGCGCCGGACAGCAAAGCTGCCAAGCCATTAGTCACCGAGGCGGCTAATTGGGAAATTCGAGCCGAAATTGCGACAAATTTACCAACGGCTAGAGAGAAAATAGAGCGGGAACATCCCAATGCGGTGTTGCTGGAACTCGATCTAGAGCAAGTCAACTCTGGCAGTTTAAGCTTGTTAGCAGAGTTAAGCCAGCGAACCCCACCTGTCCCGGTGTTAGTTTTAACCGAGCAAAATGGTTTAGAAAGGCGAGCTGGCTCTACACTACAAGAGCGCCTGGAAGTCGCTCGCTTGGGGGGACGTGCCTTTTTGCAAAAGCCAGTCTCTCCCTCACAGGTGATAGAAGCAGTTACCCAGGTACTGCAACGCGCCGATGCGGGTGCGGCGCGGATTGTAGTCGTAGATGACGATGCTCAAATTTTAGCTACCTTGCGGAACTTGCTCGAACCTTGGGGAATGAAAGTACGCACCTTGGAAGATCCGCGCCGATTTTGGGAAACTTTAGAAGCAACTATGCCAGATCTGCTAATTTTGGACATCAAAATGCCCCACATCAACGGCATTGAATTGTGTCAGGTGGTGCGTAACGATGCGCGGTGGAGTGGATTGCCAATCTTATTTTTGACCGCCTACACTGATGCGAATACGGTCAATCAAGTATTTGCAGCTGGAGCCGATGATTTTGTTAGCAAACCGATTGTAGGGCCAGAACTGGTGACGCGGATCGTTAACCGTCTAGAGCGAATTAAACTGTTGCGAAGTTTGGCGGAAACCGATCCGCTGACTAGAGTATGCAATCGCTATAAATCAACAACCGACTTGAATCGCTTCTTGAGCTTAGCCAAGCGCTACAATCAACCTTTATCTCTGGCTATTGTAGATTTAGACCGCTTTAAGCAAGTCAACGATCGCTACGGACACGATGTGGGAGATTCTGTATTGCGCCAAATCGGACAAATTCTGCTGCGCTCGTTTCGCTCTGAAGATGTAGTCGCTCGCTGGGGTGGCGAAGAATTTATTGTGGGAATGTACGGGATGACCAAAAGCGATGGAGTCCAAAGGCTGAGAGAACTGCTAGAAATTGTCCGACAGCAAAAGTTTGCTGCCCATGGCGGGATCGAGTTTCAGGTAACGATGAGTGGGGGTATCGCTGAGTATCCAAAAGATGGCACCGATTTGCAATCTTTGTATCGGTCTGCGGATGCAGCACTTTATCAAGCTAAGTTAGCCGGACGCGATCGCATCATGGGAAATGAGTAATTTTAGATTTTAGATTTTAGATTTTGTAGCAATCTGAAATCACCAATTACCCATTACCAATTAGCAATTAGCAATTAGCAATTTTATGAATCCTCCTATCCCTGAAAATGAAGCCGCGCGACTAGCGGCACTTTATGAGTATCAAATTCTAGATACCGACCCCGAACCTGCGTTTGACGATCTGGCGAATTTAGCTGCTTATATTTGCTCGACGCCAATGGCATCGATCAGCTTAGTTGATGCGGATCGCCAATGGTTTAAAGCCAAAGTAGGTTTGGAAATAACAGAAACGCCGCGCCAAATTGCTTTCTGCGCCCATACTATCCTCGAACCCGAAGTGTTGATCGTTCCCGATGCCAAACTCGACTCCCGGTTTGCTAACAACCCCCTCGTCACTTCTGACCCTGGGATGCGATTTTATGCCGGGATTCCCTTGACAACATCAAATGGATATGCTATAGGAGCGGTCTGCGTGATGGATCGGCAACCGCGCCAAATGACAACGCAACAGGTGGAGGCATTAAAGGCATTAGGACGCCAAGCAATCGCCCAGTTAGACCTGCGACAGCAAAACGCGCTGCTGGCTAAAAGTGCCGCAGAGCGCCAACAGACACAAGCAGCACTGCGAAAAGCGAAAGATGAATTGGAGTTAAGGGTAGCAGAACGCACCGCCGAATTAGTCAGCGTCAACGAACAGCTGTCTGTAGAACTACTCGAACGCAAGCATGTAGAGGAAGCGCTGCGAGTATCCCAAGCACGCTTTGCTGGCATTTTAGAAATTGCCGACGATGCGATTATTTCGGTGGATGCCAATCAACGAATTATTTTATTTAACCAAGGGGCGGAAAAGATTTTTGGCTATAGCGCGGCGGAAGTCCTCAACGAACCCCTGGGAAAGCTGTTACCCCAGCAGTTTGAGGAAATACATCGCCAGCACGTGGATAAATTTAGCAAATCTGCCGGGAAAGCGCGGAAAATGGGAGAACGCAGCGAAATTTATGGTCGCCGCTCCGATGGGAGCGAATTTCCCGCGGAAGCGTCTATTTCCAAGCTGGAAGTGGGAGGCGAAACGATTTTTACGACGATATTGCGGGATATAAGCGATCGCAAACGCAACCAAGCAGCGCTCGAACGACTCAGTCATCAAAACGAACTGATATTGAATTCGGTCGGTGAAGGACTCTGCGGCTTGGATTTACAAGGAAAAATCACTTTTGTCAACCCAGCAGCCGCAAAATTGCTCGGCTACAAAATAGAAGAACTGATCGGTCAATCGATCAATACCATCTTGCAGCAAGACGTGGAGACAGGGAGAAGGGGAGACGCAAAGACGCGGAGACGGGGAGACGCGGAGAGTGACGCTGACCAAGATCTCTGCACCTGGTCTGAGTCTGGCGAATTTATTCGTGGAGAAGAAGAAGAGGAGGCGGGGAGGCGGGGACAAGGGAGAGCGGGGAGTTCTTTAACAACACTCGACCCTCTCCCTTGTCTCCCCTTCGACCCGTCCTCTTCAAAGCTGGAATCCCCTGGCTCCTACCATGGGGTGTCGCCGCGTCACCCTGTCCCCGCGTCACCGCATCCTATTCAAGAATCCCTCAGAGATGGAACCGTTCATCAAGTGAGAAAGGCGATATTTTGGCGTCGAGATGGTTGCAACTTCCCGGTGGAGTACGTATCAACGCCAATTCTGCGTTCGCCAACCGCAGTGGCATTTTCCGGCAGCAAATCGCCAACTCAAACCGAAATTCTGGGTGCAGTTATTGCCTTTAGGGATATCACCGAACGCCAAATAGTGGAACGAATGAAAGATGAATTTATTTCGGTAGTTAGCCACGAACTCCGCACCCCTTTAACTTCAATTCACGGTTCATTAGGGATCCTAGCCAGCGGTTTGCTCAGCACCCAACCGGAAAAAAGCCAGCGTCTGCTAGAAATTGCCGTAGACAGCACCGAGCGTTTGGTAAGACTGATCAACGACATCCTCGACGTTGAGCGCATCGAGTCGGGAAAAGTCACGATGGCGAAACTTTCTTGCAACGCTGCCGATTTGATGGCGCAAGCAGCAGATACAATGCAGGCGATGGCGGATAAAGCTGGAGTTACCCTGTCAGTTTCCACCGTATCGGCGCAATTGTGGGCAGATCCAGATCGAATTATCCAAACTTTAACCAACTTACTCAGCAATGGGATTAAATTCTCGTCCCGTGGGGATACTGTATGGCTGAGTGCGGAACTCTCCCCGTCTTCCCAATCCCCTACTATATTGTTCAAAGTTCAAGATCGAGGCCGGGGGATTCCCGCTGATAAACTGGAAACCATCTTTGAACGCTTTCAACAGGTGGATGTTTCCGACTCGCGCAATAGCGAAGGTACTGGCTTGGGTCTGGCGATTTGTCGTAGTATTGTCCAACAGCACGGCGGTAGAATCTGGGTCGAGAGTACCCTGGGTGAAGGTAGTACTTTCTACTTCACCCTACCGCTTGAGGGGGAAAAACAGTAGTAGGGGCAAGGCGACATCAAGCGATCGCGCCGTTCGTAGTAGGCGCAAGAGCGCCTAGGTTCCTAGTTCGTAGTAGGCGCAAGAGCGCCTAGGTTCATAGTAGTAGCTCAAGCGGCGTCTGGCGCGGGAGACAACCTCTTTCATGCCGTGCCCCTACTTTGATTGGACAATGGTATCAGTAACCAATCACCCATGACCAATTACCAATTACCAATGACCAATGACTAACAAGCGAATTCTGGTAATCGATAACGAGGAATATATTCGGGAAGTCGCCCAGATTTGCTTAGAAACGGTGGCTTCTTGGACGGTGCTAACGGCGGGTTCGGGTAGCGAAGGCTTATTATTAGCCGAGACAGAGCAACCCGACGCCATCCTGCTAGACGTAATGATGCCCGATATGGACGGAATTACCACATTTGAAAAGTTAAAGGCGAATCCAGTCACACAGAACATTCCGGTGATTTTGCTCACGGCTAAGGTACAAGCTTCTGACCGTCGCCGGTATGCTGAAATGGGGTTGAAGGCGGCGATTGCTAAACCATTCAATCCGCTACAGTTAGCTTCCCAGGTCGCCGAAGCTCTAGGCTGGGACCTGTGACCCTAACATGGCGAATCTCAAGGGAAAACTACAGTAAACCTTCATTTTCACAGCGGGGATCGCATATCTGCTCTGGGGCTTAGGTAAAAATATCTAACTTTGAACAGGTATAAAATTGTTGTAGCATTCTCCTTTATAGGCACTACACGTAAGTTCCTGCCGCGAAAGTGCCGGTTAAAAATTTTTGGAAGTCCTCACAATTTCCTCAACTTTTTTTCCTAACCTCAAAGTAGAGCCGATCCAGTTATCGACTTAACTGTAGTTAGACTCGGTTCCAGTTGATTGTAGAGGTTCGGAATGAGTACTGAAAAAGAAGCTCGCTCTGCAATGAACCAGCAGCGTCAGCAAGAAAAACACCTTCTTGAGTCTATGCTAAGCCGCGCCGAGGCTCTTGTAGAAACACCTACCTCAGACGGCATCGAGGCAGAAGCTAGGGAGTTAATGGCACAGCAACGTCAGCAGGAAGAGTCCTTGCAGCAGTCGATGCTCAAGCGTGCAGAAAGCGAGGTTGGTTTGCCGGAGGATGCAAAGTAGCAAACCGCAGCATCTTTAACCGGCAGCGTGGCGCGCAACGACGCCGGTGTCAAAAGTCAAAAGTCAAAAGTTCTTTGCCATTTAACGAGCGCGAATAATAACCAGGTGATAAATAAAAGGAGAACAAAACTATGTCTATTTTGAACAAAATCGGTTCAGCAATTCAATCGGTTTTAACTGGGATCAAAAACCTGATTAAATTCGTTTCGGGAGCGATCGCGCGGATTTTTGGCCCAACTGAC
This sequence comes from Microseira sp. BLCC-F43, assembly GCF_041929235.1. Lineage (NCBI taxonomy): Bacteria > Bacillati > Cyanobacteriota > Cyanophyceae > Aerosakkonematales > Aerosakkonemataceae > Microseira > Microseira sp. BLCC-F43. The sequence goes on along the minus strand of NZ_JBHFNP010000131.1, from coordinate 76,827 downwards.
GATGAATATCCGCCAACAGGAGTTCAGCCTTTTGAAGGAGAATTACCTGATAAAAAGAACAAACAAGCTTGGTAAGCTGCCCAAAAGGCTAACGGCTAATCGCTAATCGCTCGTAAAAGCAGCTGGCAATTAGCAATTAGCCATTAGCAATTAGCAATTCAAGGAAAAGTCGATGAAAATTATCAGGAAGATCAACGACGAATTGGCGATCGCAGGACAGATTAACCGTGAACAGTTACAACAGATTGCTCAAGAGGGATTTAAGTCGGTACTCAACCTGCGCGCGCCTGACGAAGAAGGCTTCCTGAGCAGCGAACAGGAACAAGCTGAAGCCTTGGGACTTTACTACGCGAACATTCCCATTAAAGTTGAGGCAATTAACGATGAAATAGCCACGCGGGTATTCCGCGTCATTAACGAATCCTTACCCAAACCAATTCTCATACATTGCAGCAGTGCCAAGCGAGCTGCTGCTTTGGTACTGATGTATATCGCAATGCGCCAAGGAGCGACTTTTAAGCAAGCTTTTAACCAAGCTGAACAACTTGGCTTATTTGCCATACTTACCTACTCCTGAATCATCCGATCAGTAGATGCCGGTCATCAGTCTTAGGTCATAGGCTAGTAGGGACTGGGTAGGGGAAAATTATTCCAGCCGGAATACTCATAGATAGTTTCCCATTACCAATTACCAATTACCAATTCCCAATTCCCAATTACCTCTAGGTTTAAACAAAAGCGAGGTGATAAATATGACCAAAACAATTGTCAATTTAACAAGGGAAGCGCTGGTTCAAGCGATTGAAAGTGTTTTGGAGACTTATCCCCATCATCCTTATCAAAAAGCTTTTTCCCTCGATGACTTGCGTCAAGAGTTAATTGCTTACGTCCTGAGTCGCATCCCTAATTTCTACGTAGTTGAAGAGTATCCCGACCAATCGGTACACTCGACGGGTTTTTATCACTCTCCAGAAGAAAGGTGGCATCTGGAAGCTGCGATCCACCAGGGTATTGAATACGTACTCTGTAAAAATACAGAACAGGTTTGTCACCACATTCCGGAAGAAGTTGACCCCGGTTTATGTGCGTCCAATTGGTTTGGCTAAATAAGAGAGAGGAGTAAGGGAGATGACTCAGACAAAGGAGACAAGGGAGATCGAGAATAATTGGGCCCCACCTTTGCCATGCCCGATGCCCTATACTTCTGTCTACGGCCCGGTAATATCTTGGCGGTACGGGCGATCGCTCGGTATCGACCCCATCGGCGCCGTGTCTACCTGTTCGTTTAACTGCGTCTACTGCCAGCTGGGGGAAATTCAGCACCACACCACCGCTCGTCAAATTTTTATACCCAAAGAAAAAATAATACGGGATTTACAAGCGGTTAATCTAGCGGATGTGGATGTCATCACCCTCAGCGGCAGTGGAGAACCCACCCAAGCGTTGAATTTAGGAGAAATTTTAACTGCCGCCAAGCAAATGGCGGGACTACCGATGGTAGTCTTGACCAACAGTACCTTTCTCGGCGAGCCAGAGGTACGCAACGCCTTAAAATTGGCAGATATCGTCGCGGCGAAACTCGATGCGGTGTCGCCGGATCAACTGCGGCGGGTTAACCGTCCCGCAAGCGGAATAGAGTGGATAGAGATTATAGCAGTAATAAAGCAATTTCGTCAAGAGTATGCAGGTAATTTGGCGATCCAGACGATGATTTTATCGCGTTGGTCTGATGAGGCGCAAGGCGAGTATATCCGCGTGATGCAGGAGTTGAAGCCGGATGAAATTCAACTCAACACGCCGACGCGGGGGCGATCGCTCACCCGCCAACTGGAAACGCGAGGCAATCACCCCCAAGTCCCTGGCGATTCCATCCAGGTTCTCAAACCAGTGAGTGTGGATTTCCTGCAAGCATTTGCGGCAAAAATTCACAGCAGTACGGGTATTGCGGTGCGGCATAGAGATTTTAGATTGTAGATTGTAGATTTTAGATTTATAGCAACTGCCAAGGCATTTAGGACGTTCTTAATTGGTTAGGACTTAGGCAAATAATATCATGTCCGCGAGAGATCGGTAGTGTATGAATGGCTAATTGCTAATTGCTCGCTTGTCAATTGCCAGAAAGCAGCCATTAGGGATTAGCTATTAGCAGTTACACAACCGTTGCCTAAGGACATGATATAAACCGGGTTTCTATCTACATAGAAACCCGGTTTCTCGGATCGTCGTGCGTAAGTCCTGTTGGTGAAACCATTGATACAACGCCCTTCTTCCCCTAGCTGCTAGGTATAAATCTGCAAGTCTGTTATCTAAAATCTAAAATACCTACTTTCTCCCCGTGAGTAAATAAGTTGTCATGTCTCCTTTACCTTTGATGGAAATACAACCCCGCTCCACAAATTGATATCGATCTTGTAATAGCTCATAGGTAGCGGGACTGACCTGAATTGCACCGGGGACGCCGTTTGTTTCCATGCGACTGGCAATATTAACCGTATCGCCCCACAAGTCGTAGCTAAACTTTTTAATGCCAATCACGCCAGCAACAACGGGTCCCGTATTCATGCCAATTCTGACATTAAAACTTTTACCAGTTCTTTGATTAAATTCCTCAATTCCTGCCAGCATATCCAGGGACATTTCTGCGGCAAGGCAAGCATGATCGGGGTGGGGAAACGGCAATCCTGCTACTGCCATATAGGCATCGCCAATGGTTTTAATTTTCTCCAAACCGTGGCGTTGTGCCAAGCGGTCAAACTCGGAAAACACCACGTTGAGAATATGCACCAATTCCCCTGGTGATGTGTAAGTGGAAAATTGAGTAAAGCCAACCAAGTCCGCAAACAGAACCGTTACTTCTTCAAAATGGTCGGCGATCGCGCTGGGGTCTTGTTTTAACCGCTGGGCGACGGGTTCTGGGATGATATTCAGCAATAATTGCTCGGTTTTTTGCTGCTGTTCGCGCAAAGCTTCTTGAGCGAATTTACGCGCCGTGATATCGGAAATCGTGCCTTCATAGTACAGCAACTTTCCCGTAGAGTCGCGAACGGCACGGGCATTTTCGCTGACCCAAATTTTGCTGCCATCTTTACGACGTACCAGGGATTCAAAATCGTGTACCGCATTATTTTGTTCGATGGCAGCGATGAATTCCTGGCGCCTCTGGGGGTCAATATAAACTTCTTTAGCGATATCGCAAACGCTCGATATTAGTTCTTCGGGCGACTCGAAACCGTATATTCTTGCTAAAGCCGCATTGGCACTTACATAACGTCCAGCGGGGGTGGTTTGAAAAATTCCCTCGACGGCGTTATCTACGATGCTGTGATACCTTTCTTCCGAAAGACGCAACGCTTCTTCAGCTTGCTTGCGCTGGATCAGGGAACCTAATTGAGTGGCAACGGCATTAACGAGTTGTACCAAATGAGGCTGTTCTGGGATACTTTCTTTTTTGAAGAAAACCAAAACTGCTAACACTTGATCGTTGGCGAGAATGGGAATGGCAAAACCAGCTTTTAATCCCACTTTAGCGGCGAGTTGGGCACGCAGAAAAGATTGGGTTTGCTCAAGGGAAACATCTTCTATCCATTCGGGTTCCTTGTTTGCCCAAACTCGTCCCGGTAGTCCGATATGGGGAGCAAAGGTAAATTTCAAGCTTTTCTGTTTGAATTCTTCTAAATTTAGGTCGCTGATATACCAACCCTGAGCGTATTCTAAAACGGTGGCATCATCGGCGGGAACCCAAGCTTCGCCAAAATCCCAACCGATAGTTTCACAGACTAAACTAATGGTGACTTTGAGAGCTGAGTGAAAATCTGCGGCGCGACTAATCGCTTGGGTAGTGACTAGTAAGAGGCGTATTTCTACTTCGGCTTTTTCGCGATCGCGTATTTCTTGTTCTAGCTGTTTATTTTTTATTTTCAGTTCCTCGTTCAGCCTTGTTTGCGCGAGTTGATTTTCTATTCTGGCTAAAAATTCTGGCACTTGGAATGGTTTTGTGATATAATCCACTCCCCCTACTTCAAAAGCTTTAACTTTATCTAATGCTTCGTCCAGGGCGCTAATAAAAATGATGGGGATTTTGCTGGTTTCCGGTAGAGATTTTAACTTTTGACACACCTCATAGCCGTTCATTTCCGGCATATTGATATCGAGCAAGATTAGGTCTGGTGGTGACATCTGCGCTCCTTTTAAGGCAATTTTTCCGTTAATTGCCTTTCTGACTTGATACCCTTGCTGAGCTAGCATGGCGGATAACAGCCGTAAGTTATTCGGCGTGTCGTCAACAATCAGAATATCGCCTTTTAATCCTGGTTCTTGCTCTTGACTCATCAAAATTTCTTCCATTTCTTTTATCCTTTTACTGTATTTTATACCAAGTTTGTTGCTATGGTTTCATTGTATAGAGTGTACTGGGGACTCTGGCAGGGATATATCCGGATGGCATTTTCTCTGAAAACTAACCAAGTCTTCAACTACGATGCAGTTTCGTCCTTGGTGTTTGGCGGCATAAAGTGCTTTATCAGCAATGGTAATTAAGGTATCGGGGCACGTCTCTGCATTGGGAATAATACTGGCAACTCCTAAACTTAGGGTGACATATTTACTCACTTCAGATTTAGCATGAACCAGTTTAATCCTTTGAACTTGCTTTCGGATTGTTTCAGCTACGTAGAAAGCTCCCTTCGCAGTTGTATTGGGGAGAATGACTGCAAATTCTTCCCCGCCGTAACGAGCAACTAAATCTGAATGACGCTTGACACTCTGACGAATTGCTGCGGCTACATGCTGCAAGCAAAAGTCTCCGGCGAGGTGTCCGTATGTATCATTATAAAGTTTAAAAAAATCCACATCGCATAAAATTAAAGACATCGGTAATTTTTCTCTAAAAAGTCGCAGCCATTCAAAGTAAAAATATTCATCAAACCGCCGCCGATTGGCAATTCCGGTCAACCCATCTAATGTGGCGAGTCTTTCTAGCTCCTGATTGGCTTTTACCAAAGCGGCTTCTATTTTCTTCTGGTGAATGAAACAAGCTAATTGAGTGGCAACAGCTTTAACTAATTCAATTATTCTGGGAGCTGGTTTGAGTTGATTTTTATTCAAGAAAACTAGAATTGCTAAAACTTGGTCATTCACAATAATAGGAATGCTTAAAGCCGTTTTAATTCCTACTTCTTTGGCAATTTCGCTGCGGATGAAGCAGGCTTCTTGAGCCAAGGATATATCTTCGATCCACTCTAATTGCTTGGAGAGCCAAACCTGACCAGCTATTCCAATATTAGGAGGCAATATTAAATTTTTACTTTTTTCGATAATTTTTTCAAATTTTGGTTCGCTCACATACCAACCGCGACTATATTCGAGGGTGGCGGTTTCGTTGTTGGGAATCCAAGCTTCTCCTAAATCCCAACCAATTGTTTGACCTACTTGACGGAGAGTGATTTCCAAAGCATCGTGAAAATCTAGGGATGCATTAATCAGTTTAGTAGTAGTTAATAAAAACCGGACTTCTTCTTCGGATCGTTGGCGTTCAATTATCTCTAGTTGCATTCTGGCATTTTGTTCGCACAGTTGTTTCTGCATCTGATGAATGGTTAATTGATTTTCCACCCTAGCCAATACTTCTTCTATTTGAAACGGTTTAGCGATATAATCGACGCCGCCTACTTTAAAGGCTTTGACTTTATCTATTGTTTCGCTATAAGCGCTCAAGAAAATCACTGGAATATTGCGGGTTATGTCTATTTTTTTTAATTCTTGACAAACTTCATAGCCGTTCATTTCCGGCATATTAATATCGAGCAAGATGAGATCTGGTTTGACTATCTGTGCCCCTTGCAACGCTAATTTTCCATTGATGGCTTGCCGGACTTGGTACCCTCGCGAAGTCAGCATGTTGGTTAAGAGTCGCAGGTGTTCCGGTGCATCATCTACGATGAGAATATTGGCTTTGAATGGCGGTTTAGTTAGGTGGATCATCGCTGTAAGGTTGAGTTAATTCGATGATTATATCCATACGAAAGTTATCGACTAAATAGGTTAAAGCTTTAGTAATATTTGACAGGGTGGCGGGAATCTGCTGGAGCAACTCTATAATTTGCTGGTCGTCGATTTCCAAGGCGGCTTGGTGCAGTGCGACGATCCAGTTTCTGGGCATACAGCTCAAGTCTTCGCTGGTGAGTGATTGAGACTGTGCTGAAAAACGACCGTTTGAGGCCAAGGAACGATTTTCTTGGTAGACATATAACACTCCTAAATGTTGAGCCATTTTTTCAAACAGAATTTCTTCTTGAAAAGGTTTGCAGATAAAGTCATCGCAGCCTGCATTTAAGATAGCCAATCGCTGCTCTTCAAAGGCGCTGGCGGTGAGGGCGATGATTTTAGTATTTTTTGCTTTGGGATGGCGTTTAATTTCCCCCGTTGCCGTATACCCGTCCATCACGGGCATTTCCATATCCATCAAGATGAGATTGGGTTGCCAATTTTCCCAGACTGCGAGTCCTTGTTGTCCATTTTCGGCTTCTCTGACTTCAAATCCCAAGGGGGCGAGCAGTTCCAGAAGCAGTTGGCGATTTGCTAAGACATCTTCGACGACGAGGATGCGATATTTTGGCTGATTTGGTTCTAACCCAATTACCCGTCGCGGGTCAGAGAGGGTGCTTTCCGGTGCTTCGGATAGCACAGTTGCTTGGATATTAAATGTAAAGGTGCTGCCAATGCCTTGTTGACTCGTGACGCCAATCTCTCCTCCCATCAATTTGACAAATTGCTGGCTAATGGGTAAACCTAAGCCGGTGCCTTCCATCGACTGGCGTCCGATTTGGCTTTGCACGAAGGGTTTAAAGATGGTGGAGAGTTCTTCTGGTGCTATGCCGGGACCTGTGTCTTCGACGTTAAACCAAAGCGTCACGCGATCTGAGTGTAGAGGGGCATTTGAATCTATATTCTCCTCTGGTACCGGAGTCACCTGCTCCTGTGCTGTTTTGAGCAGCAGTTTTACGCTGCCAGAGGTGGTAAATTTGATGGCGTTGCCGAGCAGGTTAATTAAAACTTGACGCAGTTTGCTTTCGTCGGTTTTTACGTACTGTGGGACTTGAGTGGCGCGTTCAAATTTCAATTCTAAGCCTTTGGATTTGGCTTTGAGTTGGAACATGTCTTCGATGGCGGTGAGTAGGCGATATAAATCGAAGCAATTTTCATTGAGTGCAATTTGACCGGCTTCTATTTTAGACATTGATAAAATGTCGTTGATCAGGTCTAGCAAATGCTCGCCGCTGCGATTGATGATTGCCAGATGTTCGCGCTCACCCTGTTCTAGGGAGTCGCTGCGGGCGAGCAGCTGGCTGAAGCCCAGGATGGCGTTGAGTGGGGTTCTGAGTTCGTGGCTCATGCGGGCGAGGAATTGGCTTTTAGCTTTGTTGGCGGCGTCGGCGGCTTCTTTGGCGAGTTTTAATTGGGTGAGTAATTCTGCTTGCTGCAAGGCGACTCCCAACTGGTTGCCTATTTGGACGACGATGTTGATTTCTGCGGCTGACCACAGGCGGGGGCCGGTATTTTGATAGGTTGCTAAGAGTCCCCAAAGTTTATTACCGCAGAAAATGGGGACGGTGATGTAGGCTTTGGCTTGAAATGTTTCTAACAGTTCGATGTAACAATTACTGAATCCGGCTTGATAAATATCTGAAACGCAGAGGTATTTTTCCCCTTGGTTGTAGATGCCGCCTCCTGTGCGCTGTAGGTAGGTATCTTCTACCAAGTTATCGGGGCTGTCCCATAGTTTGACGATGCATCTGGGGGATTCTAAAACTGCTTGTGTAAAATCGGGGTGTTCTGGGTCTAGCTGGACTACGGGAACCCAGCCGCTGCCGATGGACTCGGCGACGAAGTTGCCGCTCCAGTCGTTGTTGAAGCGATAGATGATGACACGATCGCTCCCCACCACCTGTCTTAATTCTTCCGTCGTGGCGCGGAAAATTGTTTCTATATCTAAACTTTGGCGCATTCGTTCGATCGCTTTGGCGATCGCTCGTTCCCGTTCCGCACTTTCTCGCAATGCCTCTTGCGCTTGTTGCCGTTCTGTGATATCTACTGCCATCGATGCGCCGCCGATGGCGTTGCCGCTTTCATCGATCAATGCCGTGTTATACCATTCGCAGATCGCGATTCTGCCATCTTTGGTAATGTTCTCGCTGATACTGCAAGTTGCGCCCCGTTGATACAGTAGGTCTGGCGTTGCTAAGTTGATTTGCTGTTGGAGGCTAGAGGGGGTGAGTAGGTCAATCAAATTCTGACCGATGGCTTCAGTCTGAGAGTAGCCAAAAATCTCAGCTGCGGCGGAATTCCAGGCAATAATTTTACCGTCGTTATTCCATTCGATCACGGCGATGGGGGTTTGCTGGACTAAAAATGCGATTCTTTGTTGGGATTCCAAGAGAAGTGCTTCGTTGAATTTGCGATCGCTCACATCGATCATCACCCCATGCCAAATTATCCCTCCCTCGTTCCCAGACTGAGCCTGGGAACCAGGCTCAGTCTGGGAACCAGGCAGGCGTTCGGGGCGAGAAGTTGCTTGCACCCACTTGATTTGACCTGATGGGTAAATCAGCCGTCCTTCCCAGGTAAAAGGGGCTAAGGTTTGGGCGCTATAAGCGATCGCATCGATCAAGCTTTGTCTGTCATTTGGATGAACTTGCTCGAAGCCTAGCGCTACATTTTCTAATAGCTGTTGGGGTTCTAATTCGTAAATTTCTCGGCATCCGGAACTGACATAAGTAAAACAATAAGAGCCATCGGGATGGAGCATAAATTCATAAATCAGTCCCGGTACGCTGGCGGTTAATTTTTGCAATCTGGCTTCGCTTTGCCGTAAGGCTTCGTCTGCGGCTTTGCGATCGCTGGTGTCTATTAGCACCCCATGCCAGAGGATATCGCCGTTATCGCAGGGTTCTGGTTTGGCAGCACCTTGAATCCATTTTTGTTTTCCGGATGGGGTAGAAATCAGCCCTTCCCAAAACCAAGGTTCTAAAGTTCGGGCGCTAGTGGCGATAGATTCGTGGAGTTTTTGTCGGTCATCGGGATGAGAGAGTTGAAAGGCTAATTCTGGATTTTCTATTAGCTGTTGTGGTTCTAATTCGTTAATTTCTTTGCACCCAGAACTGACATAGGCAAAATTATAAGACCCATCGGGATGGAGCAGAAATTCATAAAGCATTCCCGGTACGTTATCTGCTAATTTTTGCAACCGGGCTTCGCTTTGCTGTAAAGCAATTTCTGCTTGTTTGCGGGCGGTGATATCTCTGAGGGTGATCAGATAGGCTGCTTTATGATCCCAGGTAATTCTTAACGCTCGCATTTCAGCGACAATTATTTCAGAGCAAGGCCGAATAATTTCTATTTCGGTTAATTCGTCGAGCGTTATTGGTAGACCTAACGATGTGTGCAAAACTTCTTCGTAGGATCTGCCGAACAAAGTGAGGCCGGCGCCATTGACAAACAGGATGCGATCGTTGTCGTCTTGAACGATTAATCCTTCGGATATTGTGGTGACAATTTGGGATAACCGCGCTTCGCTTTGTTCCAGACAGTTAATTAATGCGGTTTTGACTCGTTCGTCGCGTTTTTTGTCGCTGATATCCCGTCCTTCGGGAATTAGCAGCACGACGTTACCCGCGTCATCTAAAACGGGTTTTAAAGAAAAGTCAATCGTGGCGATTGTCTTTCCCGCACCCCGGATATCGACTTCGTACCGCACGAACTCACCGTTAGCTGCTAGTGCAATCGCATCCCGCAGCTGCTGTTGAGTCGGGGTGAGGGAAGAAGACGCGGGGACGGGGGGACGGGGGGACGCGGGGACATTTTCACTCGACCCTCTCGCTTGTCTCCCCCTCTTTGCGTCTTCTCTAATCTCCGCGTCACCGCGTCCCCCAATCTGTTTGTCATCTCTAATCTCCGCGTCACCGCGTCCCCCACTCTCTTTGTCTTCTCTACTCTCCGCGTCACCGCGTCCCCCACTCTCTTTGTCTTCCTTACCTACCGTCCACCAGCGAGTTTCCCAATACGGGCGTCCTACAGCGTCCCTAGACTCAATGCCGCAAAAATCTAACGCTGTCTGGTTGGCTTCTATGAGTGTGCCATCGGGGGTCAGCAGTCCGGTAAATTGAAACGTATTGTTAAAGATGGCGCGGAATTTCCGTTCGCTTTCTTGCAGGGCTGACTGGATCTGCTTGCGATCGCTGATATCTTTATGAGTTCCCGTCATCCGCACTGGATTGCCCATTTCATCCCGTTCGGTTACCCTGCCGCGGGATATAATCCACTTCCATTCGCCTTCCTTGCTGGTCATGCGAAATTCTACTTCATAGCAGAGACTACGCCTTTGCCAGTTCGCCTCCAACGCAGCTAGTGCGGTTGGCAAATCTTCTGGATGTACGAGTCTTTCCCAAGATTGATACCGATCTTCGATTTCCTCGACTGCATAACCCAGCATGGTTTTCCACTCCGGGCTGTAATAAACTATTCCCGTATTAATATGCCAATCCCACAATCCTAAACCGCTGGCTTCGATGGCAAGTTGAAAGCGTTCTTCGCTGATGCGTAACGCTTCTTCTGCTTGTTTCCGCTCGGTAATATCCTGCCCAATCCCGATACAATTACCATCGGATAGCATAATATTCGCCCAGCAAGTATCGATAACCCTCCCGTCGCGGGTTGTGGTTTTGAAGTCCTGCCATTTCCCAGTTGCTGCCTCCATGAATTCTACAACTCTGGCGCGGTATTCCCGGTTTTGGTAGCATTCTACTAATAGATTGCGGTTGGCTAACTCTGCCCAAGACCAACCGAGAACAAGTTCTAAATGCCGGTTGGTTAGTAACATATTGCCCGCGGGATCGTAAAGCATCAGCATCACGGGGATGTTGTCAAAAATTGTTTGCAAAAGTTCTTTTTGCTGGCGCAATTCGGCTTCGGCTTGCTTGCGTTGGGTAATATTCGTCGCCGCACCAAGAATTTGCTTTGGTTTCCCGTCTGCGGTTCTGGCGAATAAGGTATCCCGGCTGAAAAACCAAAAATACTCGCCATTTTTGTGCCGCATCCGATATTCAAATTCAAAAATATCGCCATCTTTGCCGGTTTCAAATTGTTTGAGATATTCCCGGAAGCGTGCCAAATCTTCGGGGTGCATTAAGGTTTGCACTACATCCGTTCCCATCTGCTTTAACTCTTCCAGGGTGTAGTCAAGAGTTTCATCGATCTCGCGGTTGATATAGACATTTTGCTGCTCTATCAAGTCATAAACGTACAAAATATTGGGATTGGCTTCGGATAATTTTTGAATAAACCGCTGGCTTTCTTGCAAGGCTTGTTCTATCTGCTTGCGCTCGGTAATATCGCTGAGGGAGCCAATAATTTCGATGGGGTTTCCCGCTGCATCCCGCACTAACTTAATCGCATCGTATATCCAGCGATAAGTCCCGTCTTTGTGTAAAAAGCGGTATTCGCCAGCATGATAACCCTGTGCCATTAGTTGCGGCATCTCTGCCCAGACGCGCTCTTTATCTTCCGGGTGCATATGGCTAGCCCAGAAATTATCTGACTCTAAAATTTCTCCCGGTTCGTAACCTAAAAGGGCGGTGACGTTTTTGCTGACAAATGTAGCCCCGTAGTAGTCGGTTGTCTTGCAGCTATAAATAACCGATGGGTTCGAGGAAAGTAAATATTCCAGCCGTTCTCTGGCGATTAAAAGTTCTTGTTGATCCTGCTTTTTCTGGGTTATATCGCAGAATGTCACCGCCAAACCATCCCCTAATTTTACCGCGACAACGTGAAACCAAGCCAGTCTTCCATCAAAGTTGTAGTGAACTTCTCGGCTGAAAATTTCTCCTGTTTCAACCACCCGGACATAGTCGTCAAATAGTCCGGTTTCCTCGGTCCACGGCAGTTTTTCTAATAAATATCGCTGGATTAACTTTTCGGCTTTGATTCGGACTATTTTTTCGGCTGACGGATTGACTAAAAGAAATTTAAAGTCTACTATATTTCCTTGGTTATTTCTCACCGATGCCAACGCTACAATCCCGTCTTGAGAACTATCTAATACGCTCGCCAGTAAAGATTTTGATTGCGCCAGTGCTTCGCTTGTTTTCACCAACTCGCTGACATCGGTATGGGAGAAAATCATCCGCACCACCCGCCCGCTTTCATCTTTGAGATGAATGGCTCGCACGAGAATATGCACCGTTGAACCGTTTTTATGATAAAATTTTTGTGTCGTCGTAAATTCTTTCACTCCACCGGAATTATAAGCCTCGATCAGGTTTAAGGCGGCAATTTTATCTTCAGCAAATATTAATTGTTCCCAAGAGGAAAATTGATCGTAAATTTCATCTTCCTCGTAGCCGAGCATTTCTTTCCAGCGGGGGGAGAAGTAAACTTCCCCTGTCTGTAAATTCCATTCCCAAAAGCCGTCGTTGGAGGCGCACAAAACTAATTCCAAACTGTCTTTAGTTTCTTGCAGTTCTGCTTGTGCAGCGTTGCGAATCAGAATTTCTTCTTGGAGTACTTGATTTTTTAGTTCTAGTTGCTTTTGCAGGATTTGGATTTCGAGATGATTTTCGATGCGGGCTAAAACTTCTTCGACTTGAAAGGGTTTGGTAATATAATCGACGCCGCCGACTTTAAAGGCTTTAACTTTGTCGGTGGCTTCATCTAACACGCTCAAGAAAATGACTGGAATATCCCTGGTTTGCTCGTTGGCTTTGAGCCTTTTACAGACTTCAAATCCGGTCATTTCTGGCATGATAATATCGAGCAAAATCAAGTCTGGAGGGGAAGATTTGGCTGCATTCAATGCCAATTGTCCAGAGATAGCCCGCTGGACTTTATACCCGCGCTGAGTCAGAATATTGGACAAACACCGCAGGTTGCTGGGTTGGTCGTCAACCACTAAAATTTTGAAGGTTTGATTATCCATTGTCATGGGTTTAACTGCGAGTTTGGATTTGACATTAAATGCTGAATTATTTTATAATTGAGTGAGTGAGTCTCACTATTATATCGAGGCGAAAATCATCAAGTAAATCGCTTAAAGCCTTGGCTAGAGGGGTATAAGATTCGGGTATTTGCTCGATCAGCTGAGCCACCAACTCTTCATCGACTTCGTTAGCAGCCTGATAGAGCTGTGCGAGCCAAGTTTGTGGCATTTGAGCGAGTTGCTGAAGCAAAAGCTTGACGGGTTTTTCACTAGCATAATAACGTTTGCGAGAATAAGCGAGGGTTGATTGAGGTAAATCTTCGTAAACATAGCGCACCCCCAAGTATTCAGCCATCTTGGCAAAAATTAACTGTTCGGGAAAAGGTTTGCGGACAAAATCATCGCAACCTGCTGCCAGGATTTCCCCTCGTCGCTCTTCAAAGGCACTGGCAGTCAGGGCAATAATGATGGTTTGGGAAGGGGAAGAGGACGCGGCGACGGGGAGAGGGGGAGACGGGGAGAAAGTCGCCGTGTCCTCTGCTCGTTTATCGCTCTGCCGCAATCTAATTTGTTTGCTTGCTTCGATGCCATCCATCACTGGCATCCGGGTATCGAGCCAAATCAGGTGCGGTTGCCACTTTTCCCACAGTTCGAGAGCTTGCTCGCCATTTTCAGCTTCTTTGACCTCAAAACCAATCGGTTCGAGCAATTTAACCATCAGCAGGCGGTTTTCTTTCGTATCGTCAACCACGAGAATTCGGTAATTTATTTGATTGGGTTGTAAACCAATCACCCGTTGCAGGGGTTCGGTGATAATTTCAGCGGGTTTTGCTGGCTGAGCTTGGATATTAAATTTAAAAATTGTTCCCTGACCAAAAACGCTGCTGACTGTAATTTTTCCTCCCATTAATTCCACGTAACTGCGGGTAATAGTTAAACCAAGACCCGTGCCTTCAACAGCTTTTTTCCCGGCTTCTGCTTGGACGAAGGCATCAAACAAGCTATCGAGTTCTGCCCTGGCAATACCGCAGCCTGTGTCTTCTACTTCAAATATTAATTGGTCATTGGTAATTGGTGGGTCTTGGCGAGCGGGTGACCGATCGCCCAATACGGCTTGCACGCGCAAGGTGACGCTGCCATAGGATGTAAATTTAATTGCGTTTCCCAGCAGGTTGGTTAAACAAACGCGCAATTTTTTTTCATCTGTTTTGACGAATTGGGGAACGTCTGGACTGACTAAAAAATTTAAAATCAAGTTTTTTTGTTCGCATTTAATTTGAAACATTTCTTCCAGGGTATCGAGCAGGCGATACAGGTCAAAGCTGGTTTCGTAAAGACCGATAATCCCGGCTTCGATTTTGGAAAAATCCAAAACATCGTTAATTAAGTCGAGTAAATGTTCGCCGCTGCGGCTAATAATTCGCAGATTTTCTACTTGTTCGGAACTGAGGTGACGATCGCGCAACAAAACTTGAGTAAATCCCAGGATAGCATTGAGCGGGGTTCTGAGTTCGTGACTCATGTTGGCGACGAATTGACTTTTTGCTTTGGAGGCAGCTGCGGCGGCTGCTTCGGCTTTTCTGCGATCTACAATTTCTTGTTGTAGTTGTTCATTTTGGGTTAGGAGTTGTTTTTGCAGCCGTTTAATTGTGAGTTGATGTTCAACTCTCGCCAAAACTTCTTCTACTTGAAACGGTTTTGTGATATAATCTACTCCCCCAATTTCAAAAGCTTTGACTTTATCCAAAACTTCATCTAAGGCGCTAATAAAAATGACTGGAATTTCCTTGGTTTGGGGGTCGGCTTTTAATTGCTGGCAGACTTCATAGCCGGATAGGTCGGGCATTTTAATATCGAGTAATATTAAATCGGGGGGAGCCGATTTGGCGGCGCGGATTGCCATTGTTCCCTTAATAACGCCTCGGACTTTATAGCCGCGATCGCTTAAAGTCGCTGATAACACTTGCAGGTTTTCTGGGGTGTCATCAACGATTAATATATTGCCTTTGTTATCTTCGGTCATGGGGAATTGCTAATTGCTAATTAGTAATGGGGATTTGCTGTTTTATTGGCTTTGAAAAACATCAATTAAATCGATGATTTGATCGCAGCGGAAGTTGTTGACTAAGTCGGCGATCGCATGTTTTAAAGGTGCGATTTCGCTCGGTATTTGCTCTATTAAAGAGAAAATTAACTCGTTATCGATGGAGCAAGCGGCGTCGTATAATTCCTGCACCCATTCAGGTGGCATTAATTGGAAAGATTCTGGTTGCAGAACGAAAGATGAATGAGTATCTCCCCCTGGGGTAGTGGAGGAGAGTTCCCCATTGGACGGGGTGGATGAATGTTGCTGTTCATAAACGTAACGCACTCCCAAGTATTGAGTCATTTTATCCAAAATAACCTGCTCGCGAAATGGCTTGGCGACAAAGTCATCGCACCCGGCGGATAAAATGACAGATCGTTCTTCATCAAAGGCACTGGCGGTGAGGGCAATAATCACAGTTGCCTGACCTTTTAAATGGGTTTTAATGCGTTTGGTAGCTTCGTAGCCATCCATCACCGGCATCCGCATATCCATCAAGATTAAATGGGGTTCCCACATCGACCAAATATCGACAGCTTGCAGACCATTTTCGGCTTCGCAGACGGAAAAACCGATGGATGTTAGCATTTTTACCAAGAAAAGGCGGCTTTCCATCCGGTCATCAACGACGAGGATGCGATATTCGGGTTGGTTGGGTTCTAAACTGATGACTCGCTTGGTTTCTTGGGTGGCTTGAATTTCAGATGAAGTGGCGAGATCGACTGCAATATCAAATTTAAAAATGGTTCCTTCTCCGACTTTGCTGTTGACAGTAATATCCCCGTGCATCAGTTGGATAAATTGTCGGCTAATGGGTAACCCCAGTCCGGTTCCTTCTTGACTCCGCCGTCCCGTTTCAGTTTGGGCAAAAGGTTTAAATAAGTTGTCCATTTCTGCTTCTGCAATGCCGGGACCCGTGTCTTCAATTTCAAAATATAAGCGGTAATTGGTAATTGGTAATTGGTAATTGGTAATTGATACATTCTCAAGAGATCCCACAGGCGAGACGCCTGTGCTACTCTGCTCAGATTTGACGCGCAAGGTGACGCCGCCTTCTTTGGTAAATTTAATTGCGTTTCCCAACAGGTTAAGTAAAACTTGGCGCAATTTGCTTTCGTCGGTTTTTACATAACGGGGCAGGTTTGGGTCTTGGTCAAAAATTAACTGCAAGCCTTTTTTTTGGGCTTGGAGTTGCAACATGTCTTCGATGGTTTCTATTAGGTGGTGCAGGTCAAAGGGATTGGGTTCGAGGCTGACTCGTCCGACCTCGATTTTTGACATTTGCAGAATGCTGTTGATTAAGTTGAGTAAATGCTCGCCGCTTTTAGTAATAATGTTGATTTGTTCTTTTTGTTCGCTGCCGAGGGATGGATCGCGGGAGAGCAATTGGGTAAATCCTAAGATAGCGTTGAGTGGGGTTCTCAATTCGTGGCTCATGTTAGCGAGAAATTCGCTTTTGGCACGGTTGGCTTTATCGGCGGCTTCTTTGGCTTGTTTGAGGGCAATTTCGGCTTGTTTGCGCGTGGTAATATCGCTGGCGGTGCCGGTGGTGCCGATGATGTTTCCTTCTGCATCTTTTACAGCGATCGCATTCGTGAGAATGTTAACTTCTTTGCCATCTTTGGTGATGATGGTGCTTTCCGCTTGGAAAATTGATTCGCCATTCAGCAGGCGTTGATGCCATTCAAGAGAAGCCGCAACAGCTTCGGGTGCGAGAAAATCAGAAAAATAACGACCCAACATTTGGCTGGGTTCGTAACCGTAAATTTGTTTGGCGGCTTGGTTGATAAAATTAATCCGTCCGGTGCGATCGCATGCCCAGATCGCATCCTGGGATGTTTCCACCAAGCTGCGATATTTTTGTTCGCTTTCGGCGAGGTTGATTTCTGCCTGTTTGCGATAGTTAATATCTGATTGGGAACCCAACATTCGCACGGGTTTTCCACTTTCGTCCCACACTGCTTGTCCCCGGTCTTGAATCCATTTGTAGCTGCCGTCTTTGCACCGCAGGCGATATTCGGCAGTATAAAAGTGGGTAATCCCATCTAGATGTTGTTTCATCGCTGCGGTTACCCGGTTTAAATCTTCGGGATGGATGCGGGTTTTCCATTCATCTACACTGTTGCCGATTTCGCTTTCTTCATACCCCAGCATTTCTTTCCAGCGGCGCGATCTGAACACTTCACCCGTGACGAGGTTGGCGTCCCAAATCGCATCGTTGTTGGCTTTTAATACTAACTGCCAGCGTTCTTCGCTCTTTCTTAATTCTTCGCTTGCTCGCTTGCGTTCCGTAATATCCTGACTCACAGAAATCAGACAATTTTCTCCGCCAATTTCTATCATTTCTGACGAGAGCAACGCAGTTCTTATTTCCCCCGATTTGGTGCGAGATTCAAATTCATAGTTGCGGACAAATCCTTGGGAAGATAATAGTTCAAATAGGCGCTTACGGTCTGATAAATTGACCCAAATATTCAAGTCAACTGCCGTGCGACCAATGATTTCGTCAGCCGCGTAACCCGTCATCTCGCAAAAGGCATCGTTAACTTCAATATGCCTACCATCGCTGAGTTGGGTAATTGTAATTGCGTGAGGCGTGGACTGAAAAGCTTTGGCAAATTTTTCTTGTTCTTGGCGTAGTTGGGCGGTTCTTCGATCGACTAACGCTTCTAGTTCTTCATTTAACTGCTGAAGTTTGGCATTCTTTTCTGCCAGTTCTTTTTCCAGTAAATAGCTGTTGATAGCTTCTTTTACCGTTAATTTTAAATCTTCTGGCTGCCATGGTTTAGCGATATAACGATATAATTTGGCATATTTAATTGCATTGCCTACTGCTTTAACATCCGCTTGTCCCGTCAGCATTATTTTAATAGTTTTTGACGAGAGTTGATGGACTTGCCGTAACAATTCATCCCCTTTGATATCGGGCATGAGATAATCGGAAATTACCAAGGGAATTTCACAATCATCTTCTAGCAATTCGATTAGCAAGTCTAAAGCATCTTCACCTCCTTCTGCGGTTTCGATGGCATAATCTTCGCCTAAAGTTGCCTTCAGCTCGATTTTCAAACTGTCCAGGATTGTGGGGTGGTCGTCAACGCAAATAATAACGGGTTTTTTCATAACTATTGGTTTAAGCCGGATTTAATCGTTTCAATCAGTTCTTTTACATCCCAAGGTTTGGACAAACAGCTATGCAAATTCGCTTCTTTTATAGCCCGATCTATGGCAAAGCTATCCGCTTGTCCAGTCAACATCACTTTGACAATATTTGGATACTTTTGGTGAACGCGAATTAAAAATTCATCTCCTTTAAGACCGGGCATTAACCAATCAGATACGATGACGAGAATCGGGATATCTCCTTCAATCTCTTCAATAATTTCTAGGGCTTCATCGGCACTTTCTGCCACTTCATATAAGTAAGCATCCCCGAACTCATTTTTTAATTGAATTTTCAAACTATCCAAAACAACTACTTCATCATCAACGCATAAAATTGCTGGCTTTCCCATAACACTTTCCTCAACTACAAAGGTAAAAATACGGTAAAGGTTGTTTGACCGGGAACGGTTTCTACTTTGATTTCCCCGCCATGTTTTTCGACTATTTTTTTCACAATATCCAATCCCAAACCGCTGCCAACACCAGCGGGTTTGGTGGTGAAAAATGGCTCGAATATTTTTGGCATAATCTCCTCTGGAATGCCTATGCCGCTATCGGTAAAGCTGACTAGGATTTGATTGTCTTGCTGTCCAATGTCTATTTTTAAAGTCCCTTTATAGTTCATGGCTTGTAGAGCGTTGTGAATCAGGTTTGTCCAAACTTGGTTGAGTTCATCAGCATAGCATAAAATATAAGGTAAGTTCTGTTCGTAGTTCCTCACAATTTCCACGCTTTGTTTGATTTGGTTAGAATACAAAATTAAAACGGTTTCAATGCCTTGAGTAATATTGGCTAGCACCTTTTCACCCCCAGGGTTGTCATGGGTGTAGGTTTTTAAGGCAAATACTACTTTAGCCGCCCGTTCGGCGGCGGTGACGATGGTTTGGGCGCTTGTTTGTAAGGTGGAAATTTGATAGGCGGTTCTTAAAACATTTCTGTCTTGAATTAAAGGCAAAAAAGCTTCAATTTGATCGTAAATGCCCATGTCAACTAAAGTATCGGCTACGGTGTCGGGATTTTCAATGGCGCGGTCTTCCAGTTGCTGGCGCAAGGCTTTTTTAAGTTGACGCCTTTGTTTGGAAGACAATAAAGTTGATTGTTGGCTTGATTTCGTCAAGAGGGCAAAAAATTCCTCGCCGCGTTCTTGGGAAAGGTTTTGGAAAAATTGGGGTAACTTTTCTAGATTGTGAGTCAAGAAATCAACAATATTCTGCACGGAGGAGCGAATCGCACCCAGGGGGGTATTAATTTCGTGAGCGACTCCAGCTACTAATTGTCCCAATACTGCCATTTTTTCCGATTGGATTAGTTCTTGTTGCGCCATTTGTAGCTTTTCCAGGGTATGGGCTAATTCTTCATTTTTGTGACTTAGGGCGATCTCTGTTTGTTTGCGTTTGCTAATATCCCGCGCTACCCAAATGGCCCAATTGCTAGACAGGGGCGACATGTTTGCAGTAAACCATATCTCGCCCTCTCCAACGGATAATTTGTAATCAAAGTTAATCGTTTGTTGCGTCTCTAAAACCTTTTCAACTTGCTGCCACCAGACTGAACCATTCTGATGTTGAAACAGTTGCGCCATCGTCTCTGAAATGATATCCCACTCGGATGGGTAAGCGGAAGATGTATTTGTCGGCATCGCCTCGATATTTCTTTGCCTGTCGAGGACGAGGATAATATCGTTCATCCCGGCAAAGACGGCACGCATTCTATTTTTAGAAGCTTCCAGGTCTTCGTTGAGGAGTTGGCGCGCGCCTATTTCTTGTACTAATTTTTGGTTCGTCTCCTGCAGTTGCGCGGTGCGTTGTTCGACTCGTTGTTCCAGGATAGCGTTGAGGCGGCGCACTTCGGTTTCGGCAGCGGTGCGTTCTTGCAGCGCCTGCATTAGTTGTGCGTTCGTTTCCATCAGTTCTTTTGTTCTCGCTTGCACTTGCGCTTCTAAATTCTCGTTAACCTGCCGCAGTTGTGCTTCTGCCTGTTGCATTTGTTCGTTCATTTGTTGCAAGGTGCGGGTTTTTTCCGCAATCGTTTGCTGCAACAGTTCCACGGTAGCGTACATTTGGGCTGGGTCTAATGCTTGCAACAGGTTGGTTTGAGTCACAATCCCCGCTAAGTATCCCGCCTCATCAACCACCACCAACCGCCGGATGCGGTGCTGTTGCATCTTTTGATCAGCTTCCCATAAAGTGGCATCGCTTCCCACTGGCAGCAAAGGGGAAGTCATAACGGTTTCTGCCTTTGTCTGGGCGAGGTCGATATTTTGGGCGGCGAATTTAACGATATCTCGTTCGGTGATAATGCCTACGGGTATCTTCAGAAACCCGGTTTCTCGAAGAAACCGGGTTTCTTGGGTGCAGATCGCTACGCAGCTTCTGCGTTCCCTTGCCATTAATTGGGCAACATCGAAGACTGAAGTTTCTGGCGTTGCAGTTGTCACGGTTTTGGTCATGATATCGGCAACGCGCCCCATTTGCAGCAAGTCGGTGGGTTTGAGGACGGCGCGTAAACTTTCTCCCGTCAGCACGCCGAGCAATTTACCATCAGCGTCTGTAATCGGCAGGTGACGAATTTGAGCTGAATGCAACAGTGTCAGCAAGTCAAAGATATTATCTGCGCGATCGCGCGGGCAAGTAATCAAATTCTGCGTCATCACTTCCGATACAGTCATTTCCTCCAGTGGTTTATCACTAATCGCCAGTCGAACGACATCGCGTTCGGTAAGAATACCGAGTAATTTTTCTTGTTGGGTAATTAAAGTATAGCTAGCGCCAGTTCTGTTCATAGTTGCGATCGCCTCGCTTAATCGAGTCGTAGGCGGCATCATCAAAGGATGACGCTCAAGTGCTTGCTCGATTAAGGTTTGGTTATCGGAAAGGTTAGGGGACATAAATATAAAGCAACCATTTTTAAACATTTTAAAGTTTAAAACATTTTTTTGAGCCTGTAGGGGCGGGTTTTACCAGTAACTCACTCAAGTTGATTAATTGGTAATTGGTGAAGTGTGATTCTACATTTCAGATATATTTAAAATCTTAAATTACCCATTCCCAGCCACCTTGGATATAACTAGCAACTTACATTATATTACTAATCCAAACAATTAGCCATTAGCAATTAGCATTAAATCGGTAGGAAAACGATAATTTTTGTTTGTCCTGTCTGGGATATTACTTCTATTTTCCCTTGATGTTTTTCGATAATTTTTTGCACGATTCCCAATCCCAATCCGCTGCCAATACCGGCGGGTTTGGTGGTAAAAAATGGCTCTAATATTCTTGGTAAAACTTCGGGTTGAATCCCTTTTCCAGTATCTGTAAAGCTGACGCAGATGCTGCCATCTTGCTGGGTTACGTCAATCGTTAAAGTTCCTTTGTTTTCCATTGCCTGCAAAGCATTCTGAAGCAGATTCGTCCATACTTGAAGTTCATCAGCATAACAGGGAATTTCCGGCAACGAAAGGTCATAATTCTTGACAACTTCTACACCTTGTTTTAGTTGGTTATTAAAGATAATTAATACTGGATCAATTCCCTCAGTAATATTCGCCAACTTTTTTTCATCCCCATGGTCATAATGAGCATAGCGTTTGAGTGAAATGACTAATTTAGCGGCGCTGTCTGTAGCCGTTTTAATTGTATGGGAACTTTTGAACAAGTAGGAAATTTTATCAGCAATATTTAAATTTTCAGCGCTGTTAGGTTGTTTTAATAAGCCTAAAAACGGCGTGATGTTATCATAAATTCCCAAATCGATCATGGGAGAGGCGAGAATTTGAGCGTTTGAGATTCCTGGAGCTTCCAACTGGAGAATTAAAGCTTTTTTAATTTGGCGTCTTTCTCTGCTAGATAAGATCGCCCTTTGGGAAATTGACCGTTGCAGCAAAGCCAAAAAATCCGAGCAAAGTTCCGGAGAAAGTTGTTGCCAGACAGAGGGTAACTGTTCTAAAAGTTCAGTTAAATAATTATTCAGATTATTCGCTGATGAGGAAATCGCACTCAGGGGATTATTAATTTCATGAGTCACTCCGGCAATCAGTTGTCCCAATGCTGCCATTTTTTCCGAGTGAATCAGTTCAGTTTGAGTTGCTTTTAACTCGCCCAATGCTTGTTGCAATTCGCGATTTTTTGCTGCCAATTCCTCGTAAGCTGTTGTTAGTTCCAGGGTTCTCGCTTGCACTTGCGCTGACAAATTTTCATTCACTTCTCCCAGGTGAGCTTCTGCCTGCTGCATTTGCTCGTTCATTTGTTGCAACTGTTGCGTTTTTTCGGCAATGATATGCTCTAAAAGTTCAACATTGGCATACATTTGGGCGGGTTCTAAAAGTTGCAACAAGCTGCTTTGGGTAACAATACCTGCTAAATATCCTGCTTCATCTACGACTACCAAACGCCGAATCCCATACTGTTGCATCAACTGATGAACTTGCCACAGGGTGAAATTGATTTGCGTTGGGTGCAGCGGGTAACTCATAACAGTTGCAACTGAAGTTTGAACGAGATCCAGTCCTTGAATTTTGAATTTGACGATATCCCGTTCGGTAATAATTCCCACAGGTTTGAGAAACCGGGTTTCTTGGGTTTCTCGATCGCAAATTACAACGCAACTTTTGCCATGGGTTGCCATCAGTTGGGCAACTTGAAAAACTGAAACATTAGGCAAAGCAGTCAGTACATTAGTAACCATGACATCAGCAACTTGCCGCATTTTCAGCAAATCCGAGGGTTGGAGAATTCCCCTTAAACTTTCCGCCGTGACAACACCGAGTAAGTTACCCCCCTCATCCGTAACGGGTAGGTGACGAATTTTGGCAGATCGCAGCAAAGCGAGTACAGAGAAGATATTGCCAGCTTCTGCAAGGGAGATGGGAATCAAATTCTGCGTCATCACCTGAGAAATGGTTATCCCCTCCAGAGGCGTCTCGTTGGCAATCAGGCGGACGATATCGCGTTCGGTGAAAATACTTAGTAATTTTTGCTGCCAGACGATCGGGGTATAACTAGAGCGAGTGGCGTTGATTTGTGCGATCGCTTCCACAACCAAAGTATCTGGTGCGATAGTTAAAGGATTTCTGTCAAGTGCTTGCAAGAGTAAAGCTTGACCTTCGGAAAGACTGGACGACATGGCGTATCAACTGCGACGCATCTACTTTGTTAGCTAACATAACAAGATTGCAGGCAAATTGGTATAGAAACCGCTAGATATCCGACTTCTTTAAGAAGTCGGGTATCTGGGGTTTCTAGATACCCGACTTCTTAAAGAAGTCGGGTATCTGGGGTTTCTAAAGTTTCTCAACTCAGATCTTGCATCTGTTGCATCACCCGCCAGGGAATAAATTCCAAGGGCTTTTAGCGAAAGTCCTCTCAAGAGGACTTATATTAAGTTCGGTAGTAGGGGCGGGTTTTACCAACCATTTAGTGGAACCACGAGATATTTCGTTAAACCCGCCCCTACTTTGATTTTAAGCGAATTGTCTTTATAAACCCGCCCCTAAGGTGCGATGCCTTAGCCGAGGGGACATGATATAAATTCCAAAGCTGATAGGGAAAGTCATCTCAAGAAAACTTAAAAATTGTTCAGCAAAGATGCCACTGGATTTGATATCAGTCCATTAAAATGGACGCAAGGCTATCAGCTAGGGAATTTATGATGCTGTTGGTAAAGTCACTGGGCGATCTGACCCCTCCCCAACCCCTCCCCGCTTCTCTTAGGGGCCCAAAAGCTCCCCCTTCCCTCGCAGGGAAGGGGGTTGGGGGGTTAGGTTTTTCGACTTTACCAACAGCATCATTTATTCCCTGGCGGGTCGGTGGAAAGGTGCAAGATCTCAGTGCATCAACCAGAAATGGGAATCGATACGGTAAAAGTCGTTTTACCAGGCACTGACTCCACCTCAATTTTCCCTTGATGTTTATCAACAATTTTCCGCACAATATCCAATCCCAAACCGCTGCCTTCTCCTGGGGGTTTCGTGGTAAAAAATGGCTCGAATATCCGCGACATAATTTCTGGAGGAATTCCCTTACCGCTATCGGTAATGCTAACCCGCATCCAATTATCTTGCTGGTTGGCATTAATGGTTAAAATTCCCTTGTTGCCCATAGCTTGTAAACTATTGTGGATTAAATTCGTCCAAACTTGATTCAGTTCATCGGCATAGCATAAGATTTCCGGCAAATCGTTTTCGTAATTTCTGATGACTTCCACACCCTGTTTTAATTGGTTGTAATAAAGCGTTAATATCGTTTCAATTCCATCAGTGAGTTTAGCTAGCACCTTTTCTCCAGAAGCGTCCCAATGGGTATAGCTTTTCAATGCAAACACGACTTTTGCCGCTCGGTCTGTGGCTGTTTTGATAGTATTGGTGCTTTTTTGTAAACTCCCCAATTGATAAGCTTTGTTTAAAATTTTGCCACTTTCTGGGTTTTGCAGCAAGGGCAAAAAAGGTTCAATATTGTCATAAATGCCCAGGTCAACCAAAGTATCCGCAACCGTCTCTGGATCGGCAATAGCGAAAGATTCCAGTTGCCGATTTAACGCCCGTTTGGCAAGGCGTTTTTCTTTAGTAGATAACTGGGTAGTTTGAGGATTGGAATGTTGCAGTAATAGCAATAAATCCTGCTGCCGTTCTGGAGATAAAGATTGGAAAAATTGCGGTAACTCCAAAAAATTTTGACCCAAGAAATTAGCAATATTCTCCACTGATGAGCGAATCGCCCCCAAGGGGGTATTAATTTCATGGGCAACTCCGGCAACGAGTTGTCCCAACGCTGCCATTTTTTCTGATTGAATCAGTTCTTGTTGAGTGAGTTTTAATTCTTGCAGCGTCTTGACTAACTCGTCATTTTTGTTAAGCAAAGCTGTCTCTGCTTGCTGGCGTAGGTGAAGCTCTTGGTAGACATCGCTGATATCGTGGGCAACCCAGATCGCCAAATCGTTTGAAACCGGCGAAATACAAGCTGTAAACCAAACTTGGCGCTCGTTAATCCCTAGGTAGTAATTCAAATTAATCGTCTGCTGTGTCTCTAAAACCCGTCGGACTGGCTGCCACCAATTCTCCGTATTTTCATCGAGAAAAAATGGTTCGATTGTATGACTGATAATGTCAATGTCGGGTGGATACAAAGAACTCGTATTCGTCGGCACAACTTCTACATTTCCTTGGGCATCTAGGATCAGTACAATATCGGTCATGGCTTCAAACACGGCTCGCATTTTACTTTCAGAGGCTTGCAGCTTTTGTTCCAGCAATTTGCGTTCAATAATTTCTTGTTGCAATTCCTCAGTTCTCTCTTCGACTTTCGCCTCCAGGGTTTGGGAATAGTTTTCTAACTCCTCGTAGAGTCGGGCATTTTCCAGGGAAATCGCCGCTTGAGAGCATAATAATTGGATAACCGATAAGCGCTCGCGGGTAAATGCCCCTGTCGTGAGATTATTTTCTAGGTAAAGAATGCCGATGAGTTGACCTTGATTTTGGATCGTCGTACACAGAATTGATTTAGGTTGATTGGCAATAATGTAGCTATCTTGAGTAAAGGCAATTTCCTCAACCGCATCGTTTAAAACAACATCTTCTTTAGTCCGCGCTACATAGTTAATAATCGAGTTGGGCAGGTAAGTACACTCGCCAGCTTCTGAATCTGACCCGTGAGCGCATACGGGAATAGAGCGTCTGACGATGACTTCCTTGTGCGCCAACTGTCCGGCAATTTCAACCACCCATTCCCCCGCTTGTTCCCTTAAAATAAAGCCCCTTTCCGCTCCGGCATTTTCCATAACGATCTTGATCATTTTGGCTAACAAGCTATCGAGGACAATTTCACTAGCTATGGCGTGAGAAGCTTTCATCACAGCGCCTAAATCCAAGATTTCGCTCGAATTACTGCTGGTTGAAACAATAGTAGCGCTCCTGGGATTTTCCACCCTGATGCGCGGGAGCAATTCGGGATAGCGTTCTGACAATTCCTCAACTTTGGCTTGACATCCCCAGAGGGTATAGCAGTAGCGCGCATCGTTCATGTAAACCGAGGCAATTTTATCTTTGCCCCAAGCTTGATAGAATTTAGCTGCCAGCTCATTGCTAAGTGCTTCTTCATTAATGTAATCGTTTTGTTTAGCGAGGGAAATCGCGCGATCGTAATTTTCCATCGCCTCAACATTTTGCTTTAAAACTCGATGCCGTTCCGCTTCAACCAGATAAAATTTATGCAAAAAATTCATTGGGGCGTGCTGCGCCCATTTTTGCATCTTTGTCTGGTTTTCTGCCACTTGTTTAAGCAGGGTATCTGGCTGGGATTTATCTCCATCGGCATACACCGCTAGTCTCGCCAGAGAATCGTAGAAATAAAACGCGGCTACGACCATATTGCCCGTAACTCCGTCTAAATATGGTTGAGCTAGTTCGGCATTTTCTAATGCTTGCTCCTGTTCGTCAAACAGATAGCAGAGGATGAGTTTATTTAAATAAAAGTTGTAAATTGCGGTGCGGTAATTAGATTGAATCAGCAGCGGTAGGGATGCGTCTTCATTGAAAGCTTCCCCCAATAACCGACAAGGATTTTCAGCTTTTCCAAGCAAGTTAAGAACGGCTTGATGAAAGATTTGCAGGCTCTGCAAAGGAATGCCTTGCTTGAAATTATCTAGAACCTGGCTATAAGTTGCCATTTCTGCTTCTAATTCTGTCAAGGGCTGCCCCATCCAATAGCCATACTGACATTTTTCTTTGGCACTGTAGCTGGCAAAATCGAAATTCCCGGTTTCGATTCCGAGACAGTAAGCTTCCAATAATAACGATGCGGCTTCTCTGATATGTTTTTTTAAATATAAAATGAAAGTAGCGACGATGAATAATGTTTTAGTCTTAATCGTTTTATTATTGAAATTTGAGGCTAAATTTAAAGCTAAATCGCCCAACTGAGAAGCCGATTCAATTTCTTGAAAAATGCCGTTTAAAATTTGCCCGTAACTGGCATAAGCAATGGCTGATTCAGGGGCATTGCCACGTTGAATAGATAAATTGACCTGTGCTAGGACAACTAGCAAAAATAAGGGTTGAGAGGTGATATAGGTAACCGGATTGATTTTTGATAGAATACCCAAAGCTGCCCGCACAGAAATATCCGTCATTTCGGGCAAGTTCATTAAGTCATTTATACCAGTTTTAGGAATTAGGGCAGCAGTTTGCGCCAGGAATTTTTGCAGATCTTTAGGTGTGGGCGACTTTGGCAAGCTTACCCCTAACTGTTCAGACACTTGCAGTCCAATTTTGATGGCTTCAAGGAGTTGGTTTTGCGCCTTATAGGCTTGGATTTTAATTTCATAAACCTTGACTTTGTCGAGCAGGGTTTTAGCTTGTTGCAGCACGGTTTCCCCTAATGATTCCATCTGCTGAAAATCCCCGCTGAGGTAGGCTGCTTCTGCGGCTTCTAGATGAATATTTAAGGTTAAATTGTATTGGGTTTCCCAAGCATTTTCTGCTAAAGATCGCGCTAAGGTTAGATAAGCGATCGCTGCCCTATAAGCCGTCGCTGACTTGGCTCTTTTTCCGGCAATTAAATTTAGTTGGGCGAGTTCATCCAACTCTTTTCTACAAGCGGCTTCAGCATTTTCATTTAACATATATAAAAATCCACTATTTAAATAATCGACAATCTTAAATATCTCCTCAACTAACTGTTCTGGCTGAGTCTTTTGCAACAACAGGCGACCAATTTTTAAGTTAACTGCTTGTCTTTCCTCGTAACCGATCAAATCGTAAGCTGCTTGTTGCACCCGGTCGTGGGAAAATGCATATTCCAGAATTAATAGGTCAGCGTTTAACTCGGACCTAGGCAGAATTAACCCTGCCTGAATCGCTACTTTTAAATCCTCAAAAACTATCCTTGGCGATTGTTCGCATATAATACAAAGAGTGTCTAAATCGAAATTAGCACCCACACAAGCTGCTAACTGTAAAACCCCCTGAGTTGATGGGGGAAGTTGCTTCAATTTGTCGATGGTTAATTCTACCACATTGTCCGTACTAGCCATCGCTTCAATCCCCTCTAGATCCCATTGCCAGCTTAAACAATCGAAATCAAAAAATATCAATTTATTTGCATATAGAGTAGGCAAAAATTCCTTCACAAAAAAAGTATTGCCCCCGGTTTTTTGCCTCACCAATTCTGCTAAAGGTTTTACCGAGTTAACATCGCTGCGTAACGTGTCGGCAATCAGTTGAGCGAGCGCATCTATTTCTAAGGGTGCTAAACTAATTTGGCTAACAGTTACTCCTTGTTTCTGGATCGCCTCTATCGTCGTCATCAAACGATGATTCGATTTAACTTCGTTATCCCGATATGCCCCAATCAACAATAGATGTTGAGGGGGGGCAAAGGCTGATGAACTGCCGACTTCACCTGTCATTATCAGTCGAATTAATTTGAGGGAAGCGGGGTCTGCCCATTGCAAATCATCTAGAAATATAACTAAAAAATGGTTGTGTGACTCAAACAAACGGATAAAATTTTGAAAAATTAAATAAAACCGATTTTGGGACTCGATTGATTCTAATTCCGGCAAGGGTGGCTGCTTGCCAATAATCAATTCTATTTCGGGAATGACATTAATTATTACTTGACCGCTGTTGCCCAAAACTGCTAAAAATTTTTCGCGCCATTGCTGAAGTGAAGCTGCACTTTCAGTTAGCAGTTGTCGCACCAATTCCTGAAAAGCGCTGATGATAGCAGTGTAAGGAATATTCCGCTGCAATTGGTCAAATTTACCACTAATAAAATAACCGCAACCTTGGGTAACAGATTTACAAATTTCTTGCACCAGTGCTGACTTACCAACGCCAGCAGCACCCGTGACTAAAATCATCTCTATTTGAGATTTTGTCTGGGAACTTTTGGATTGTAGAGACGTTGATACTCTTTCAAATGCTGCCATTAACGTTTGCAGTTCTCCCTCTCTGCCGTAAAGTTTTTGGCTGATTTGAAACTTATCAGAAATGTCATGTTGGCCGGGAAAGATGCATTCGATCGTGCCAATCGATTCTAACTGCATCAACGCCAGCACTAAATCGGCTTTAATTCCCCAGGCACTTTGATATCGATCTTCGGCATTCTTCGCTAATAATTTCATGATGATACCCGCAAGAGGTGGAGGAATTTCTGGATTAATTTTATCGAGGGGTAAAGGCTGTCTAGCAATGTGACAGTGTACCAACTCGATTGGATCTAAAGTCTCAAACGGCAAAGCGCCGCCAAACATTTCATAAAAAGTGACCCCAAGCGAGTAAAAATCAGTGCGATAATCCACAGAACGGTTCATTCTCCCTGTTTGCTCTGGCGATATATAAGCGAGAGTGCCTTCTAAAACCGTAGGATTTTTGAGGGTAGTTTGAGAGTAGGTTAAAACTGTCGCAATGCCAAAGTCGATGATTTTCAGTTCTTCGGTTGTGGGATGATAAACGATATTCGACGGGTTAATATCTTTGTGAATAATATTAGCCGCGTGGATCTGCTCTAAACTCTCGACGATTTTAATGGCAATGTTGAGCAATTCAGACAGGGTAAACTTGCGATCCCGCATCAAGGTTTTTAAGGAGGAGCCGCCGAAATCCTCTAAAATAATCGCTAACGTTCTCTGATAGCTTTCTAAGCTATAAGCCTTGATAACGCCGTCCGACTTCATCTGGCGGAGGATTTCATATTCCTGCTTATAGCGAGTCAGTTCCGCTACTGTGGGATAATCTTGCTTAAGTATCTTGACAATTACCGCACGATTGTCTGTCTCGCGGATGCCGCGATAAACTTGCGAGTTGGCACTTTCGTAAATTTGGCAGAGAACCTGATAGCCGGGAATTTCAATCATAATAGGTTTAACTATAGAAAAATATTTAACCAATTAGTCTTGTTGTACATCATCGGTAATGGGGTTTTTGGCATTGTACATGACCAGGACTCTAGCACGCGGGGCCAAAAACAAAGGTGATGCGTCAATCTCGCGAGTCGAAACCCACGATTTTTGGGATCGCCCTTTGTTTTTTTGCCTAAGTCCTGATGAGCAAAAATCCCATTTATGTCCAACTGACCAGTTATATCATGTCCAATAGCAACGGTTGTGTAACTGCTAATAGCTAATCGCTAATGGCTGCTCTTGGAGGCAATTGACAAGCGAGCAATTAGCAATTAGCAATTAGCCATCCATACACTACCGATCTCTCGCGGACATGATATTATTCATTTCTAGCAATTCAACATCAAATTTGGTCAGGACTTAGATCTCCAAGTCGCTTATGCTTAACCCATCTTCCCAAGATGACTCGCTTCTGGGCAAATCATCCTCAATCACAGCTCTGCGCTGCTTCAAGCTCTGCTTTGTTTGCTCAGAAAGTCCTAAATTGCGATGAAATCGCGCATATTCCACTCTGACGCGGCTGAGGTCGGTTTCGCTCAAATCCGCATTGGTCAAGTCAACGCGCCCCATGTCCGCACCGTTCAAGTTAGCATTGCGGAAGTTAGCGTTCATCAAGGTAGCATGGCGCAGGTTTGCATTGCTCAAGTCGGCATTGCTCAAGTTCGCTCCGCTTAAGTCGGCATTGCTCAAGTCGGCATTGCTCAAGTTCGCTCCGCTCAAGTCTGCACCGCTCAAGTCGGCATGGCGGAGGTGAGTTAAATTCAGATAAGCCTCGCTTAAGTTAGCACCGTTCAAGTTAGCCGCACCCAGATTAGCACCCTTAAGGTTCGCACGGCGTAAGTCAGCCATACGCAATTTCACCACAATTAAGTTTGTATTGCTCAAGTTAGCATCGTTCAGGTTAGTCCGGCGCAGATCGGCTCCGCGCAGACTCGCACCGCTGAGATTAGCATGGTTTAAATCTGCTGCGATCAATTCTGCACTGTTGAGCGTCGCTTTGCTTAGATCCGCACTACTGAGCTTGGCATTGCTTAAATCGGCATGGGTCAGGTTAGCACCGCTGAGGTTAGCACCGCTGAGGTTAACACCGCTCAAGTCAGCACCGTGTAAGTCTGTGCCGCTGAGGTTAGCACCCTTGAGGTTTAAATCGCATTTAAGTTGCGAAAACACTCGATAACCATCCAAATCCTGACTCGCTGACTCGCTGTTGGAATTATTTTTTATATTGACTAAATTGTATTCAACATCTTCGGTATAAACTGTAAAAACCAGATTTAACACTTCCAAAAAATGAATGACGCCCCAGCAGTCTTCTTCGGGCAACTTTTCATAATATTGAATTAAATTAGCAATCCGCGCTTCTAAATTGACGCGAACATTTTGGCAAAAAAGCACAATTTTGAGCAGAATAATCGCTAAAGTCAGCGTCTCGTTTTGAGATATGAGTAAAACAAACAACAACGAAGGTTCCTGCTGATTTTCTGTGGTTAAGCATTCAATCACCTGGTTACAAGTTCTCAGGGTTAGTTCGTTGGTGACAGTGTCTTCTTCCCGATCTTTATAGAGATGTTCTAGTTTTTTAGCTAACTCAGATTTCAAAGTTTTGATAAATCCTTTGTTGTTTATATAAAGCGAATATAAAATATATTTTTGCAGGTTTTGTTTAAACATCTGATAACTGACCTGCTGATTTTGATTGGTGAAAATATTTGCCAAGTTAGAATAGCTGAACAACCCGCGTTTGGCGACAATTTTTTTGATCAGACGCAACGCTTCATCTCCCAATCGCGTCGGGTTTTTGAGTTCGCTATCCTTGACAGTAGCAGACTGAGAGTGAGCCGTGTACATCGCCAGAGCGTGCTTAAACTTTTCTTTCAGATGCTTGGATAATTCCTTAGCAGCTTCCCGCTGTTCGATGGGATTTTTTAGATCGACATATTGCGCCGCCAATAAATAAGAAGTATAGCGATGGCTCCAATAGCCTTTTTGACGATTTTCAAACGCCGAAGCAAATAATTTCAGTTCTTCGTAATCTTTACTGTTAATAAAATTTTGAATCCAGCTATTGAGATGGGTGAGGGGTAGAGATGCAATAATTTCGGTGGGTTTGGTTTCTGGAAATAGGCGAATTAACTTTTGGATGGTATGGTACTGTCTCGCCGCCCACCAGTTATTGATTAAAATATAACAAGTTCTTTTTATCGTGTTTCTAAATTCTTGCTCTTCCTCAAAAAAAATGATTTCGTAAAGCCCATGAAGCACTGAGGAAGAAACTGCTTTAACCGGAGCCAAAAATAAATGTTTAAATTCTAATAAAACCGTTTCTGGTTCCCAGCTATGAACAATTTCCAAGAAAAAGCTATAAATTTTTTCTTGAGCCAACTGCAGATTTTGTCTTGACTTGTTTAACTTGTTACTTGGAGCCGTTCTATTAGGATCTTGGAAAGCATCCATAGTGGTTTTATTTATCAGGT
Organism: Microseira sp. BLCC-F43; assembly: GCF_041929235.1. Taxonomy (NCBI): domain Bacteria; kingdom Bacillati; phylum Cyanobacteriota; class Cyanophyceae; order Aerosakkonematales; family Aerosakkonemataceae; genus Microseira; species Microseira sp. BLCC-F43. The sequence goes on along the minus strand of NZ_JBHFNP010000131.1, from coordinate 44,240 downwards.
CACTTAGCTGCTCCACAGAACTTGGCTAAACTTGCTTAAAGTTCACCATTCAACCAGAAATAATATCTGGAGGGTCTGCTTCCTGTTTCAACCAAGGGAGTCGGCTCCTTCTTGTCCACAGGCGTTAAGTTCCGACTCAGCCAGCCGTACTTTATCTTTAGGAGCGCGTTCAAGATTGATTGCGGCGTTTTCGTCGCGGCATTGAACATGCCCACAATCAGGACAGCGAAACAAGCGGTCTGATAGTTTCATCGGTTGGACGTAATGGCACTTTGAGCAAGTTTTAGAACTCGGATACCATCGGTCAACCAATTCGACCCGCGTACCGTAATGAGACTGTTTGTAAGTTAATTGACGACGGATTTCGTAAAAACAATTGTCGCTGATGGCGCCAGCTAACTTATGGTTGGCAAGCATACCAGCGACGTTCAGATCTTCGAGCCGAATTCTTTTGGCTTTGCGACTTAAATCCGTCGTCATTTTCTGGGTTGTATCCCGGCGAATGTTGGCGATTCGCGCATGTAATATGGCAACGCGCGTGTAAAACTTTCGCGCGTTACCGGATGCTTTTACCTTCAGCCTTTTACTTCCAAGAACCTTGTTACGATTGCGCCATTGCAGCGATCTTCGCTTGGTTTTCGCCCATCTTGTCGCAGCTGGCATATCGTATCGTGTGCCGTCGGAACAAGAGAATAAAGTTTTTACGCCCAAGTCCACGCCAACCGTTGCAATTGGATGAATCAATGTCGGAATTTTCTCGACATCCAGAGGGAATGATACGAACCACTTATCGGCGGTTCTAGAAACAGTAAATGTTTGAGAACTGCAAGTAAAATCGATTCGTTCCTTCAATCGAAATTCCTTCAACCCTGGAAGCACGATCCTTTTGCCAGGTTTGATTACTACCCTATTGGTTAATGGCAGCGCCGGCTTGCCTTTTTCTCGGTAAACGCCCGATGTTTTGTAGACTGTGAACGAGTCGCCTTTCTTTTTAGACTTCTTTTTTGTCAACTCAGCTAAACCTTGACGCCATCTCGAAAAAGCCTCCTTTAGATCGATGAACGCAGATTGGTAAACCGTGGATGGATATTGTTTCATCCATGGGTTTTCTGGTGCTTTCATCACCACCATTGTGAATACTTTTTTGATGGCATCAATACCGCGGGAGTCCGACGCCTTTATGCCATCAAACTCCCAGCAAGCTTGAAGCATGTACAACCCAAAGTTGTAGACCAAGCGTTTGAAGCCAGCTAGTTTGCGCCAAAGCGAAACTTCTCTGTTATTTAGTTTTAGTTCTAGCTTCAGTGCGTACATACTGGATACTCCGATTTGTTTACCAGACTCTGCGGTTTTTGAAACTTATTGGCGTTAGCAAGCTTCTCGTCGTGTTTAGCTAAGTATTTGGCTATTTAGTCATGCTCTTTTCTTGAGGCGTGACCGCAGAAAAGCTGATGCAGCCTGGGTCAATCTACCTAAATCTTAGCCTGAGTACTTTTAATCACCCATGAATTTTTACAAAAAGTCTGCCGGTAGTCTATGCCGCTTGGCGGTAATTGCCGCCGTTTTTCCATGTCAATAATTTGACATTCTCTCAGGAGCATTTATCTTCCTGCACCGGAAGTTTACTTCGAGTATATCTGTTCATCCCTCCCGGATTGCTACATTTTCTCGACCCGTTCAATTAAACTTTGAGCCATCTCAATTGCTACCACAATCAGATCCTGCTCTTGCCGTCCCTTGCCTTTCTCATCGCTGACGCTGGCATAAATGTGGGGATTGGCAAGCATTCCAGCTAAAATTTGGGTCGCAATTTGTTTGAGTTCGCTGTTTTGTGTGTCCATTTTTACTTCCTCTCTCAAACCGATTTCTAGCAAAATAGTTGCAGGAGGGGGGTTTTACGACGCCATCACCTTTGTTTCTTCGTAGTTTCACAGAAACCCGGTTTTTTTCCACAGATTGGTTGGTAAAACCCGCCCCTACTGTTGCTGCCATTCTTCAAGAAAGATTGCAACTGCCTGCGGTATGAAAAGTGATTGATACAATCGGGCTAGCCGTTTTATATAACTGTCGCGGTTTTGCTCCCGTGTCGAGGTTTGTTTCCCAAATCCTTGAATGGGGTAATTTGTCCCAATTTTAACCAAGAGCCAGTCGTTTAAGATGTTCCCTGTTCCTGAGCTTGAGCTTGTTGACTTACTCATTTTAGATCGATTTATCGATCGCTCTCCTTTGACTGTGGCGCCGGATACCCCGCTGATTGATGCGATCGCTTTAATCAACCAAACCAGTGCTGCCTGCGTTCTGGTGGTAGAAGCGGGGCGCTGTATCGGGATATTTACTGATCAAGATGTAGTAAAAATAACTAATAAATCCCTGGAACTATCCAGGGTCAAAATCGAGGAGGTGATGGCGCAACCCGTTATTACGTTGACCCTAACCGGGTCGGAGACGGTATTGACAGTTTTAGCGCTGTTGCGGCGGCATCGAATTCGCCACCTACCCGTTGTAGACGAACAAGGGCAATTGGTGGGGTTAGTAACTCAAACCAATTTGCTGCAAGTATTTAACTCAAAAGAAACTGCCCTTAGCGATATTAGCCAGTGCCAGCAAGTAAAGGAAGCGCTGCAAGCCACCATAGCATCTTTAAGGTTTCAAAAATTTGCCTTATATCAGTCAGCGATTGTAGCGATGACCGACCAAAAAGGCACGCTCACCTATGTCAACGATAAATTTTGTCAAATTTCCCAATATTCCAGAGAAGAACTGATGGGGAAAACCCATCGCCTGATTAATTCTGGTTACCATACCCCGGAATTTTTCCGGGAACTTTGGTCAAGGATTTCTAGCGGTCAGGTGTGGCAGGGAGAGATTAAAAATCAAGCCAAAGATGGCAGCTATTACTGGGTTGATACGACGATTGTTCCCTGTCTCGATCGCGAGGGGAAACCGATGCAATATTTGGCAATCAGGTTTGATATTACCCAACACAAACAGGTAGAAGAAGCGCTGCGGGAAAGCGAAGAACGCTTCCGCCAAGCATTTGAACATGCAGCGATTGGCATGGCGTTAGTATCTTTGTCGGGACGCTGGTTGCAAGTGAACCCTTCGTTGTGCGAAATGTTGGGCTATTCAGAACGGGAATTATTGGATAAAACCTCTCAATCTGTTACCCATCCAGACGACTTAGATACCAGCATAGATCGACGGCGTCAATTGCTAGCAGGTGAAATTCGATCTTATCAATTGGAAAAGCGCTACCTGCACAAACAAGGGAAAGTGGTGTGGGTACAATTGAGCGTGGGGTTAGTGAGAACTTCTTTGGGTGAGCCGTTGTATTTTGTGGTGCAGATTCAGGATATCAGCGATCGCAAACAGGCAGAGCAAGAACGCCTGCAACTATTGCAGCAAGAACAAGCAGCAAAAAACCAAATCTCCAACATCCTAGAAAGTATCACCGATGCCTTTTTGACCCTGGATAGCGAGTGGCGATTGACCTATGTTAACCGGCAAGCGGCGCGGCTGTTGCAGAAGCACCCAAATGAGTTAATTGGCAACAATCTTTGGCAAGTCTTTCCAGATGCAATCAGGACGAAATTCTACCAGGAGTATCATCGAGCTGTTTCAGAACAAGTGAGCGTGGAATTTGAGGAGTATTATCCACCCCTTGCCACTTGGTTTGCAGTCCACGCCTATCCCTCAAAAGATGGGTTGTCGGTTTATTTCCAAGATATTACCAAGCGCAAGCACACTGAGGAAGCTTTGCGAGAAAGCGAAGAACGCTGGCACTTAGCTTTACGGGGTAATAACGATGGGATTTGGGACTGGAATGTCCGCACAAACGAAGTTTTCTTTTCACCGCGATGGAAAGAAATGCTGGGGTATGAAGACCACGAAATTAGCAACCATTTGGATGAATGGGCAAAAAGAGTGCATCCCGATGACTTGGGCTGGGTAACCCAAGCGATCAAAGACCATTTTGCCAAGAAAACCCCGTTTTACGTCACCGAACATCGCGTGCAGTGCAAAGACGGCACGTATAAATGGATACTGGATCGGGGACAAGCCCTGTGGGACTCACAAGGCAAGGTGGTGCGGATGGCGGGTTCCCATACTGATGTTACTGAGCGCCAGCGAGCCTCTGAAGCGCTGAGGGAAAGCGAAGAACGGCTGCGGGTGGCGCTAGAAGCTGCTTGCATGGGGACTTGGGACTGGAATATTCAAACGAACCAAATTAGCTGGTCCCAAAACCTAGAATGCTTGATGGGGTTGACGCCGGGGGGTTTCGACGGTCGTTACGAAACGTTTATTAACTTGGTGTACCCGGAAGATCGAGAGCGAGTGGTGAGAGCGATCGCCCATGCTGTTAAACAAGGAGAAAGCTATGAGATTGAATTTCGGTTTGTCTTACCTGATGGTACAATTCGCTGGGCTGCGAGTAAGGGACAGGTGTTTTACGATGAAACGGGTAAACCCGTTCGGATGGCAGGGGTAGATCGAGACATCACCGCAGCTAAGCAAGCTGAAGAGGAATTAAGGCGTCAAGGGCAGCGATCGCAACTATTTGCCGAAATTACCCTCAAAATTCGCCAATCTTTGCAACCAGACGAAATTCTGCAAACTGCCGTCACCGAGGTGCAAAAACTGCTCGATACCAACCGAGTGCTGATCTTTCGACTGTGGGGCGACGGATCGGGAACGGTGGTGCAAGAAGCTGTGGAACCGGGTTTTACGGCTATTTTGGCTCAAAAAATCACCGATCCCTGCCTGGGACAAGAACACCTAGAGCCATATTGTCAAGGTAGAGTGGCGGCGATCGCCGATGTCGAAACCGCCGATATCGCACTGTGCCATAAGGAATTACTCCGGCAGTTTGGTATCAAAGCCAACCTCGTCGTACCGATTTTAATGCGGGAAAACTGCTGGGGTTTGCTGATTGCCCATCAGTGTTCTAGTCCCCGAAATTGGACTCATTTTGAAATCGATTTACTGCAACAACTCGCCAACCAAATTGGCATAGCCTTATCGCAAGCACAACTATTAGAACAACAAACCCGCTACGCAGAAGAACTCGCTCGTTCCAATGCAGAATTAGAACAATTTGCTTACGTTGCTTCCCACGACTTGCAAGAACCCCTGCGAATGGTGACGAGTTACTTGCAGTTAATCGAACGCAGGTACAAAGACAAATTAGATTACAAGGGAAATGAATTTATTGCCTATGCTGTAGACGGCGCGCGGCGGATGCAAACTTTGATTAACGATTTATTGGCTTATTCGCGGGTTAGCACTCGCGGACAGCCTTTTGTACCAGTTGATTGTAATGAGGTGTTGGAGAATGCCCTAGGGAATCTCAAAATTGCCATCCAAGAAAGCGGCGCAGTTATTACCCACGATGCTTTACCCACCGTCATGGGTGACGCCACCCAACTGACTCAATTATGCCAAAATCTGATCGGCAACGCGATCAAATTCCGCAGCGAACTTTCCCCCCAGGTTCATATTGGAGTAGTTAGGAATGACGCGGAGACTCCGAGACAAGGGAGAGCGGAGAAATTATCAAAAATTATCCCCGCGTCCCCCCTCTCCCTTGTCCCCGCGTCTAGTGAACATGCTCTATCCGAAAGTGAATGGCTTTTCTACGTGCGCGATAATGGAATAGGAATCGAATCCCAGTATGCCGAACGCATCTTTGTCATCTTTCAGCGCTTGCACGCTAGGGGGAAATATCCCGGCACTGGGATTGGTTTGGCAATCTGCAAGAAAATTGTAGAACGCCACTCAGGACGGATCTGGGTCGAGTCCGAACCTGGTAAGGGTGCGATTTTCTACTTTACGATTCCAGATAAAGCGGCTAATAACGTAAGTTGCTAGTTACATCCAAGGACGCTGGTAATGGGTAATCGGTAATCGGTAATTGTCAGGATTCCAGCACCAATGAATCCAATTACCAATTACCCCAGTCAGCAACCTGGTTTCTGCGTCGATTTCTCGCTGTCAAACCCAAGATTTTTCAGAGAAACCGGGTTGAAGTTGCTAGTTATCTCTCTCACAGCGGTTAATGGCTAATGGCTAATGGCGAGATTGCTAAAAATCCTATATTAGCAAGCTTGCAATTAGCCAGCTGGCAACGCCAAAGCTTATAACTAGCAACTTGAGTTAATACTTAATAAATTTTCCACCGATCATCATGGCAATTGAAGTTTTGTTAGTTGAAGATAACCCAGGCGATGCTCAGTTAACCCAGATAGCCCTGGAAGATAGCAAAATAGCTGTTAACTTGAGTATCGTTGAGGATGGCGTCGAAGCAATGGCTTTCTTAAAAAAAGAGGGAAAATTTAGCGAAGCGTCCCATCCTGACTTAGTATTGCTCGATTTGAATTTGCCAAAAAAAGACGGGCGGCAGGTTTTGTTGGAAATGAAAGCCGATGAAGCTCTCAAGCGAATTCCCGTAGTTGTGCTGACGACTTCCCAGGCGGAAGAAGATATCCTGAAAGCCTACGATCTATGTGCAAATTGTTACATTACTAAACCCGTTGACTTCGAGCAGTTCGTTAAAATTGTGCAATCGATAGAAAACTTTTGGTTCACTATCGTCAAACTACCCCCAGAATGAGCTCTTGTGCGCGTGTGCAGGTGTGCCCAATAGATTCCCAAGTAGCAATGAGCAATGAGCAATTAGCAATTCCTATGGCAAAGCAATCGATCAAAGTTTTGTTAGTCGAAGATAACCCCCCAGATGCGCGTCTGTTGGAGGAGTACTTAGACGAGGTTACCACGGCCCAGTTCGACATCAAGCAGGTAGAGTTGCTAGAGGAGGCACTAAAATGTCTCGACGTAGAAAGCTTTGATATTATTCTTTTAGACCTTTCGCTGCCAGATAGCCAGGGGTTCGATACTTTTGTCAAGATTCGCCGTTACGCTCCCAACATTCCGATTGTCGTGCTGACGAGTTTAGATGATGAAACCCTGGCAATGCGGGCGATGCAGGAGGGAGCGCAGGATTATCTGGTAAAAGGGCAGGTGTATGGCAATTTGTTGGCGCGTGCCATGCGCTACGCCATCGAGCGCAAGCGGATCGAGCTGCAATTGCGCCAAAGCGAGGCTAAGTTTAGATCTTTGGCAGAAAATCTCCAGGCAGCCGTCTGGATGGGAAACCCAAATTCAAGTAATAATTTTTACACTAGCCCTGCGTATGAAAAAATCTGGGGTCGAGGGGTAGAGAGTCTGGGCGATCGCCCTGATGCTTGGATCGATGCAGTTTATCCAGAAGATCGGGAGGTTGTACGGTGGAAGCTAGAGCAACAAATCCAGGGCAAACCCACCAATGTAGAATATCGCATCTTGCAGCCGGATGGGTCGGTGCGCTGGATTTGGGATCGCAGTTTTGCCATTCCGGATGAACGGGGAGAAATTTGGTACTTGGGGGGGATTGCAGAAGATATTAGCGAACGCAAGCAGTCAGAAGAATCTTTACTGCGGCGCACGCACCAGTTGGAAGTCCTCTCCCGCGCCACTCGCAAGATTAATACGGTGCTGAAAATACCGGCAGTGCTGGGAACTTTAATCGCGGCGGCAATGGAATTAGTGGGAGCAAGCGCCGGGGTTGCCGGATTGGTAATCGAAGGGAAAATGACCTTCACAGAATACCATCAAAAGGGACAAATACGCCCGCTCAATTTCACTTTCGAGCCGGGAAAAGGAGGTATTGCGGGTTGGTTGATGCTGACAAAGATGCCTTATTATACCAACGATACGGCGCTGGACTCCTATGTTGGGGAAATGCAACGATCTTTGGGGGTGAAAAATCTGGCGATCGTGCCGATTTTTAGCCGCAAAGATGAGTTGATCGGCTGTTTGGAGTTGCACAACAAAGAGTATGACCGATTTAGCGATCGCGACATCACTCTGTTGGAAGGTTTGGCTGCTAGCGCTGCGGTTGCTTTAGAGAACGCAAAAATGATTCTAGAATACAAGCAAGCCGAACAGAAAATCCGCGAACAAGCGGCTTTGCTAGATGTAGCAACCGATGCCATTTTTGTCAGAGATTTAGACAACCAAATTCTATTCTGGAATAAAGGTGCAGAACGCTTATACGGTTGGAAGCCAGAAGAAGTACTGCTAAAAAATACCCAAGATTTTTTGTCCAAGAAAGATCCAACTCAACAGGAAGTAGCATTAAAAGCTACTATCGAGTCGGGGGCGTGGCAAGGCGAGTTGCATAAAGTCAAAAAAGATGGTAAAGAAATCCTGGTAGAAAGCCATTGGACGCTGGTGCGGGATGAAGCGGGAAATCCCAAATCTATTTTGATCGTCGATACAGATATCACCGAAAAAAAACAACTGGAAACGAAATTTTTACGCGCTCAACGGTTAGAAAGTCTGGGGACTCTGGCGAGCGGAATTGCCCACGACCTCAACAATATTTTGACGCCGGTTCTCGCCGTGGCGCAACTGCTACCCCTCAAACTTCCCCACCTCGACGAACAAAGTCAGCGGATGCTTTTGATGCTAGAAACGAATGCCAAACGAGGCGCGGATTTGGTGAAGCAAATTCTATCATTTGCGCGGGGAGCGGAAGGAAAGCGCACGAGCGTGCAACTGAAGCACTTGCTTTTAGATATCGAACAAATTGCCAAACGCACGTTTCCCAAAACGATTGAAATTGAATCCGATATCCCCTCAGAATTATGGACTGTTTCTGCGGATGCAACGCAACTGCATCAGGTGTTTATGAACCTAGTCGTGAATGGACGCGATGCCATGCCGCACGGGGGGACTTTGAGCATTAGCGGCGCCAATATTAACATCGATGAAAGCTATGCCAGGATGAACGTTGAAGCTACAGTGGGTGCGAAGGTTGTCATTACAGTCAGCGATACGGGTGTTGGCATCCCTCCAGAAATTATCGATCGCATTTTTGACCCGTTTTTTACCACCAAAGAAGTAGGTAAAGGCACGGGGTTGGGTTTATCTACGGTACTGGGTATTGTTAAAACTCACGGCGGTTTTGTAGAAGTATCGAGTCAGGTAGGCGCGGGGAGTGAATTTAAGGTGTACTTGCCTGCTAGCGAGGGCACCTTGATGCAAGCAGCAATCGAGTTGGAATTATTCTCAGGTAATGGGGAATTAATATTAGTTGTAGATGATGAAGCGGCGATTCGCGAGATTACTAAAGCTACTCTAGAAAGCTACAATTATAGAGTTTTGACTGCCAGCGATGGGATTGAAGCGATCGCAGAATACGCCGAACACATGAATGAAATTTCTCTGGTGTTGATGGATATGATGATGCCGACGATGGATGGTGCGATCGCCAGCCGCACGTTAAGAAAAATGAACCCCCAAGTTGAGATTATCGCCATGAGTGGGTTGACTTCTAGCGATGCGATCGCAAATACCACAAGCATCGACATCAAACAGTTTTTACCCAAACCCTTCACCGCCAAAGAATTGATCGCCGCTTTACAGCGATCGTTCAAAGGGTAATTGGTAATTGCTAATTGCTAATTGCTAATTGTTAATTGGTGACAGGACTTATATCATGTCCGCGAGAGATCGGTAGTGTATAGATGGCTAATGGCTAATTGCTAATTGCTCGCTTGTCAATTGCCTCCAAGAGCAGCGATTAGCGATTAGCTATTAGCAGTTACACAACCGTTGCAAGAGGAAATGATATTACGCAACATCTCTATATGTATGATGCCTTAACGCAGTGTAATATCGTTGACGGTGGCATCGGAATTACGACCTGTAGGGGCAATTAGCAATTAGCCATTAGCCATTAGCAATTACCTAATTTTATTGCGATTTAACCGCCAAGTTTTTAGTCAATTGGATAATTTTTTTAAACTGGAAGTTTTCGATTAAATCCGTCAGAGCATTTGCTAAAGCTGCCTGTTCGGCTGGGATTTCCTCAATCAACTCCAAAATAACATCGTCGCAGCATTCAGATGCAGCCTCATAAACTTTTTTGACCCATGCGGGTGGCATTTGAGATAAGCGACCCTGATAATCCGCTTCGGATAAAAATTTGCCTACTTTCTTAGTTTGAGCTTCTGTGCCGCTGGTTTGTTGTTCGTAATCATATTTAACGTTGAGATATTGTCTAATTTTTTCAAGGAAGATTTCCGTTTGCAGTGGCTTGCCAATAAAATCATCGCACCCCGCTAATAAAATTTTTTGTCGCTGTTCCTCAAAAGCACTAGCCGTTAAAGCAAAAATTATAGTTGGTTGGTCATTGGTAATTGACGAGCCTTCCTGTCGTTTTTGCTCCTGATTTCTAATTTGTCTAGTTGCTTCGTAACCATCTATTACCGGCATCCGTATATCCATTAAGATTAAATGAGGTTGCCAATTTTCCCAGGTTTCTATTGCCTCTTGACCGTTTTCGGCTTCGCACACAGAAAAGCCGATTGATGTTAGTAATTTTACTAACAAAATCCGGCTTTCCCAAACATCATCAACGACTAAAATGCGATATTCTGGTTGGTTGTTGGATAAACGAAGGACTTTTTGTTGTGACCGATTTTTTTGCACAAGCGCCGTGTCAGCTAAACTGATTGTAATATCAAAGGCGAATAAGCTTCCTTTGCCTGGGGTACTGCTGACTTTAATGTTTCCCCCCATTAAGTGTACGTATTTTTGGCTAATTGGTAAACCTAAACCCGTTCCTTGCCCAGATTTTCTCCCCGTTGCTGTTTGTCCGAATGGTTCAAATAACAGGTGAATTTCTTCAGCAGCAATGCCGGAGCCAGTGTCTTCAACTTCAAAACATAAGCGGTAATTGGTAATTGGTAATTGGTAATTGGTAATTGGTGATTCTTGTACATTTTCGTTCCCTGGCAGATCCTGGGAACGAGGGTCATGGGTAATGGGTGATTCTTGTCCATTTTCCATTACCAATGACCGATTACCCAATTCTGATTTGACGCGCAATGTCACGCCGCCATAAGATGTAAATTTGATGGCATTTCCCAGAAGGTTGAGCAAAACTTGACGTAATTTTCCTTCATCAGTTCGCACATACCTAGGAATGTTGGAGCTATATTCAAAAAGCAGTTGCAAGCCTTTGGAATCAGCTCTTATTTGCAACATTTTATATAAATTATCTAGCAGTTGGAACAAGTCAAAGCTGGTTTCATTGAAGGTGACTCGGCCTGCTTCGATTTTGGAAACTTCTAAAATATCGTCGATTAATCCAAGTAAATGTTCGCCAGCGCGATTGATAATAGCTAAGTTTTTCTGATTTTCTAAAGATAGAGATTTATCCCGATTCATTATTTGGCTAAAGCCGAGAATAGCATTGAGCGGGGTTCTCAATTCGTGACTCATATTGGCGAGAAATTCGCTTTTAGAACGATTGGCGGTATCGGCGGCTAATACAGCTTGTTGTAAGGCTTCTGATTGCTGTCTGGTTTTGGCGAGTAATTCTGCCTGCTGCAGGGCCACTCCTAGTTGATTGCCGAAGTGGACGACCACATTAATTTCTGTTTCTTTCCATTGACGGGGCTTTTGATTTTGATAAGTTGCGAGCAATCCCCAAAGTTTATCGCCACAAAAGATGGGAACCGTGATGTAGGATCTGGCTTGCAATCGCTCTAAAAGTTGGACATAACAAGGTTTGAATCCTGCTTGATAAATATCTGGAACTGCCAGGTAATGAATTCCTTGACTGTAGGCTCCTCCTTGAGTTTTTTGCAAATAAGTATCCTGGAGCGAATTCGTATTACTTAAGTTTTTGACGACGCAATCTTTGTGTGATATAGCATTATTTAAGCTCGCCCGGTTAGAGCGCTGCAACAGCGAAGGCCATTTCTGACTAACCGACTCGGCGACAAACTCACCGCTCCAGTCTGGATTGAATCGATAGAGTAAGACGCGATCGCATTTAATCGCTTGACGCAATTCTTCCGTTGTGGTGGCAAATATTGTTTCGATGTCCAAGGTTTGGCGCATTTTTTCGATCGCGGTGGAAAGCGCTTTTTCCCGTTGCAAGCTTTCTTGCAAAGCTTCCTCTGCGTGTTTGCGCTCGGTGATATCGATCAAGCAACCAATACATTCAATCGGTGACCCATCAGCGTCGCGGATTAACCTAATGCGATCGCTCATCCAGTGGTAAGTTCCGTTTTGGTGTCGAAATCGATATTCGCCGGTGTGAAAACCTTGTGAAAATAGTTGCGTTGTTAATTCTTCTTTAATGCGCTCCACATCTTCCGGGTGAATCTGGCGATACCAGAAGCCAGAATCTGCGATTAATTCGCGCGCCTCGTAACCCACCAATTGGCTGACATTCTGGCTGATAAAAGTCGTGCCGAAATCTGGGGTCGCTTTGCAGCAATAAATCACCGCCGCACTCGATGAGAGGAGATATTCGAGTCGTTCGGTAGCAGAACGCAACTCGGCGGTGCGGTGTTCTACCTGGCGTTCTAATTCCTGAGTGTATCCGGTGAGAATTTCTTGTGCTTGCTTGCGATCGCTGATATCGTATAACGTCGTTAACAGCGTATGGCGCCCATCGAGGGGCAATGGATGAATCGAAGCGGAAACCCAGATCTTCCTACCCGAAGCGCAATTTATCTGAAGTTCGTAGTCTCGCACGTATCCCTGCTGTTCTAACAGGCGCAACAAGTTCTCCTCTTCGGCGGGATTGGCGTAGAATTCTCGCAGATAGTGACCAAGTATCCCACTGGCTTCAATGCCGAGTTGCTGGCTCGCGGTTGAGTTGGCGTAGGTTATAACACCATCTTGCCGTTGTGTCAAGAACATCAGCACCGGAGTTGATTCGGCGATCGCTCGCAGCAAGTCCTCGCTCTGGCGCACCGACTCGACTGCTTGGGTGTAAAGCTCGTACTCGATAAAATCGCCGTGCTGGGTGGTCGTTTGCAAGATTAGTTCCAAGTCTGCCTTGTCTCTGGAAACTGTTTCCAGAATCTGCTGCAACGCTGCCTGAGCTAGCTGGCGTTGGGCGATTTCTGCGCGCAGTTTCTCGTTGGCGTCGAACAACTGCGCTTCGATCGCATCTCCATGTTCTGCGGTGGTTAACAGCGTCATCTGAAGATCGCTGTTTTCCCGCAAGAAGCGCGCATTTTCCAGTCGCAGACGCGCGATCTCTGCTAGAAGTTGTTGCCGCTCATCGGTGTTCCAGTTAGTGTCCGCCATGCTTTAATTATCAACCATGACCAGAAGCGCAAAACCCCCGTCGTTTACGCGCCCGATGTACCGCTTGCCGGACTTTTAAGTCCAGTCAAAGCGCAACTGTGCTAAAAAAGGTTTCGTCAGTACAAGACGTTAAAACCTACCCCTGGACTGGGGGAAAGTTGACGACCGAGGATCCCGTTGCCAGATTAGGATAGCAGACTGCCTTTAGGTATAAGGATGGCGCTAAGGTTTCCTGAGTTCTCAGGATATTAAGACCGCAATGTCTTAAGAATCCCCGTACCAATAGGCGCGGGGAGTGTCAAGCAAACTCTAACTGCAAACTCGGCATTAGTCGCTGTAGATTCCTGAGACTTCGCATCTGCCAAGAAATTCTGCTCGCTCCTAGCAAGGTCAGCTGCACGTTCGGTTTCTGACGCATTTGGATCGCAAACATCGACAGCATACTGATACCGGAACTGTTGAGAAATTCTAGTTGCCGCAGATCCAGGGTAAATGCTGAGGTCTGTTCCGCAATCTTATTCAGCAGATCTATGACTGGCTGGTATTCTTCTATACCGTTTAACCGCAGCATCCCTCGAAAGAAAACGGTTGCAGTTTCTGGATCGTAGTAGATGCTGTATTCGCCGGTTGTGATTTCCACAAATTAATTCCCCGAGTAATATGGTATGTTTAGAGTCTCACATAATTACAGGTTTGATAGACATTTATTCGATTAGCCTAATCTAACCATTTTGTAAGGAGTAACCCTGACTGGACGTACTACAACGCCCTGTATCCCCTCTGTAAAAGCGTTGGGGAATACTTTGCGGATAATATTGGCGCAGTTTCGGGGGAGCAAAAAACTTTTCTTTTTGCTCGTTGTATGCTGTAGTTGCTGCCAAGAACGATTTCCAGCTTTCCTGTAGTCTTAATAAAGTTTGCTGACTCACTAGAGCTGGCAGTGCGGCATAATCCGGTGTGCCTTGGCAAAGTTTTTGAACTTGATAATAATCTAGGTATTCTCCTGAATTAATAAACTTTTGTCTAATTAAATAATTAGCGTAATTGAATAGATTTTTGGAGATAAAGCATAAATTGTCTAGCTGTTGATAAAGCCAGTGGTGACTAGAGATAATATGCTTTTCGACTAGCTGCATTACCAACACCGACAACTTGTGAATAATTTACCACAATTGGCTAGCAATGGTTATAATAAGTTGAGTGAAGTTTTATCATACCAGATAGAAAGGGTACAGCTATCAACCAAACCATGGACAAAAGGGGACAACTAGCGCATCCACCCGACAGATAGCCAGTCTGAGCGAAAGCTAAGTTTTGAGGGTCATGACACCAAAAGGTGCTTTCGGTGATTGTAGCATTGTCGTCAATCGTTAAACATCTGTCACGACTGACGCACGACGAGAAAATCAACCGGGTTTCTGCGTCGATCTATGATTGCCTTGCCCAAGGATTTCTCGGATCGCCCTTTGTTTCTTTGCGTAAGTGTTGTTTGTTAAAAAAACCCGGTTTCTTAAACGTTTCAATTCAAAAAAACTCTTGTGGGGTGGGACGTATTGCCCGCCCCAGGTATTGTTGCCAGAGGTCTATTGACTATCGCCCAAATAGACACCCAAAGAGCGAGCGGTTTGAACTAAATACCCGTTAGGATCTACACCTGACGGACTGTGTTGCAATACTTCTTCGATCGGCATTGGCACGACTTGTCCATTTTGCCAAGTAACAATGCAGTTGTATTTTTCTTGCGCCACCATGTCCACGGCAACTTTGCCAAAAGTTGTCGCCAACAAGCGGTCTAAAGCAGAGGGAAGACCGCCCCGTTGGATATGCCCCAAAACGGAAGTTCGCACGTCAATTTGATTGTTAGTGCAGCGAATAATTTGATCGGCGATATATTGTCCCATGCCGCAGGTTGGCTTTTGATTGGGTTGGCAAACGTTTTCGCAATCCTTGGTATCGATTGCTACTTTAGCGCCTTCCGCAACGACAACGATCGCAAAACGGTGTCCCCAGCGATTGCGTAGTTCCGCCAGATGGTTGCAAATCCCTTGAATCGAATAGGGAATTTCGGGAAGGATAATACAATCTGCACCCCCCGCAATGCCAGAATGAAGCGCCAAATGTCCCGCCGTGCGTCCCATCACTTCTACAATCATCACGCGATCGTGACTGGCAGCGGTATAAATTAGGCGGTTAAGCGCATCAACAACCGTATTTACCGCGCTATCAAACCCGACCGACCAAACAGTTTGTGCCACGTCGTTATCAATTGTCTTGGGAATTGCGACCAAATTCCAATTGCCCTGCAAAGCTAACTCGTGAAGAATCATCAAGCTACCATCGCCACCCACCGCAATCAAGGCATCTAATCCTAACTTCTCGTAACTAGCAAGAATTTGGCTCGCTTGCGCTAACGTATCTCCTTTATTGATACTGCCCAAAATAGTGCCGCCCAGACTCAGCAAAGGATCGATACCGTGCAGATCTAAACCGTGGCAATTCAACAGCATCGTCTTGCCTTCCAGGAGTCCTTGCGTAGCGTAAGGAATGCCCACAACTTCCCAATCATAGGTCAGCGTCGCGTGTCTAACCACAGCACGAATCACAAAGTTGAGTCCGGGACAGTCCCCGCCGCTAGTGAGAATGCCAATCCGTTTTTGCGGTTTCATATGTTTAGGTGATTGGTGATTGATGATTGGTAATTGGTAATTGCTAATTGGTAATTGCTAATTGCTAATTGCTGATTTCAGATCTGCTATGTAAAATCTAAAATTAGCCATTAGCCATTAGCCATTAGCCATTAGCCATTAACCATTAGCCATTAGCCATTAGCCATTAGCTATTAGCCATTAGCCATTAGCTATTAGCCAGCCATTAACCATTAGCCATTAGCCATTAACCATTACCGATTCGGGTTTATAACTTTGAATCGCTCGCATGTACTGCACCCGTTCAAAAGCACTCTTGTCGGGGCAGTTTTGCTGACTCATGCTACCCTGCATTTGCTTGACAGATTCGTATTCGTGTTTTTCCATCCATTCGCGCATTTCTTGCTCGATAACTCGCATGTGTTCGATACCGTGGCGCAGCAGGACGGAACAAAGCATGGTAACGCTCGCACCTGCCATCAGCATTTTCAGCACATCCGGTGCTTTGTGGATGCCGCTAGTAGCCGCTAAGCTAACATTAATGCGACCGTAGAGAATTGCAATCCAGCGCATTGGGAGGCGCATTGCTTGAGGAGTACTTAACAAAACATTGGGTTCAACCTCCAGCATTTCTAGATTGATATCTGGTTGATAGAACCGATTAAATAGTACCAGCCCATTCGCCCCAGCTTCTGTCAATCTTTTAGCCATATTTGCCATATTGCTGAAGAAAGGGCTAAGCTTCACCGCCACTGGAATTTTCACCGCCGTCTTAACAGCACGAAGGATATCGATATAGTTTTGTTCGACCTCGTAGCCGGTCATTGACATGTCAGTGGGGACATAATAAATATTTAATTCCAGTGCATCTGCGCCTGCTTGTTCGATTTGTTGGGCGTAGTCGATCCAGCCGCCGACGGTGGAACCGTTGAGGCTAGCAATGATAGGAATATCTACCATTTGTTTAGCCATGCGGATGTGATTGAGGTATTCTTCTACGCCCACGTGAAAGATTTCTGGTTCGGGAAAATAAGTGAGGGCTTCGGCAAAACTTTCGGTGCCGTAAGTTAAATGATGGTGCAATTCGTAGCGTTCTTGCCGGATTTGTTCCTCAAATAAGGAATGCAAAACAATTGCCCCTGCACCCGCATCTTCCATCCGCTTGACATTAGCAACATTTTCTGTTAAAGGTGCTGCGGCGGAGGGGACTAGAGGCGATCGCAGCGTCAATCCCATGTAAGTAGTCGTTAAATCCATATTCGTTTCTCCTTCGTTCTACATTAATATCCTGTACTGCAAAGGTTGTGTATAGTAGGGGCGGGTTTTACCAACCATTCTGTGGAGGGCACGAGATATTTCGTTAAACCCGCCCCGACGTGCAGCTACCGATGTAACCAAACTTGATATAACTCGTATCTTGCTATGGATGAACTCGCGTTCTTTTGTGGTTTTTCCACCGCAATGGTAGGAACATGGAGGTTCTTCTTTTGTACTCGATATATTCGCGTCCAAATTCTTTCTCCATATCCCGCTCTTCTTTCTTAGCAAGACGATAGTATATAGCCGCTAGAATGGGCCACATAATTAACAAAGGAATCGTTGCCCATTCAAAAATCATTCCCAAGGTAATCAGCAGGAAACCTGTATATTGCGGATGACGAATATATGAGTAGATTCCCTTGGTTACCAGCTTGCCTTTTCCTTCCTCCTTACTCCAATAATGTTTGTAAATCTCCTTCCATCCCAGAATTACTAAAAGCGCGCCAATTAAGGATATAGCAACTCCGATGTACATGCCCCAAAAGCCGATTTGGTTAATCAAAGTATGTCCCCACAGGAACCCTTCAGGAAGTGTAAAACCAAATAGCCATGTCACGACATACAAGCTGAACGGTATGCCAAACATTTCCAAAGCAAAAGCGACGACAAATGCTAAGTAAACGCTGGTCGGATGTTTCTGACTCTTTTTGTAAAAAGGTATAAAAGCTACAAACAAACCGTAGAGAATTATCCACAAAATTACGGCTTCCCATCGTCCGTAATGACTCCAAACTGCTTCTTTCATAAATCCTCCTTGTAAAAATAGTCAAACATTCAGCAAAAAAGAAATAAAAAATCAGACATTTTTTTCTGGCTTCTGACGGGCAGGATGCCCATCCCACAAGAGTTAATTTTTGCTTGTTTGGTAGGCGTCCTGCCTGCCCCAAAATTCACTGAAAATACCTCACACCTACTCATCTCCTCACCTGCTTCTCATCATTAGCTAGCACGCTGTTGATAGCATTTTACTCTCAACTTCGACTCCGGCAATCTCTCGCGCCATTTGCTTGGCAAAAGTTTCTCCTTTTTCGCCTAATTCGTCGGGAGTAGTGCAGAAGGGAACGACGTATTTGCCAATTACGTGAGAACTACAATACGCCATCATGCGGTCAAATATCTCTTGAATCAGGTCGGCATTTTGTTCCACTGGACCGGCACAAGTTACCAAGAGTGCTGTTTGCTTCCCCGCACCTAGTGTATGGATGATTTGATGATCTTTCGATTTAACCAAACAGTAATGCCGGTCAAGTAAGGTTTTCATTTGAGCCGAAAAAGACCAGGCATATAACGGTGTGGCGTAAACAACAACATCCGCAGCTAGTATGCGATTGAGAATCTCTAGCGCATCATCTTTTTGCACGCATCCCGGTTCATCAATGTTGTCCTGACAAACATTACATCCCAAGCAACCATTGATCTTGTAATCTGTAACGTTAATCCGTTCCACTTGATGCACGGGGGCAACTAAATCTTCAAATTGTTTCAACACTGTAGCAGTGTTACCATGTTTTTTTGGGCTTCCTAAAATTGTTAAGATTTTCATAAAATACGCTCCTTTGAGATTCGATTTAAAATTTCCAGGACTTACGCAAAGCCTCTATCTGTAGGGGGCGTTAGCGAAGCGCGTAACGCACCATATTTGGTGTCGCTGCGTAAGTCCAGATCTCAACTCTCTCGTTCATTCACTCAAACCCATTTGTCCTCGAAAACCAGTAATCAGACGGGTTCCATCTTTGAAAATGTGAATTTCTACTTGGTCGCTTGCCCAGGTGATTTTATCTTCAAAAGCTGGATTCAATACCCGCACCCGTTGATTGCGGGAAGAGACGGGCGAATCAGGAGAATTAATCGCTAAAGATTCCACGTAAGGGCCATCGACTAAAATGTCTAATTGTTCGAGTAATTCGCTTGCGCCTGCGGGTGCATTTTCCCCTTGCAATTCTGGCAAAGTATAGCCGCTAAAAGACATGACGTTTAAACCGGCTACTTTTAATTTTCGGGCTAATTGAGCGAGGGCGGGTGCTTGCAGGAAAGGTTCTCCTCCGGAAAAAGTAACGCCTTCGTTGCGGGGATTGTTTAAAATTTGCGCTGCCAATTCATCTACCGCAATTAATTGGTTAATTTCAAACGACCAAGAAGCGGGATTAAAACATGCAGCACATTCTCGCTTGCAACCTTGTACCCACACCACGGCGCGGCAGCCTGGGCCATTGACTTCTGATTCGTCAACGTAACCCATAATGTTGAGGTAACCGGGGGGAATTTCTACTTCTGATACCGATTGGGTTGTGGAGTTCATGGCTGTTTCTCGGTAATTGGTAATTGGTAATTGGTAATTGCTAATTGCTAATTGGGGTTTTCGATTACCAATTAGCAATTAACTATTAGCTATTAGCCTTCAGTCGTTTTCACAACTTCCTTGGGTGGTTTTGATTCACCGTTTGAGCCATTACCGTTGCCGTTGCCGTTGGCGGGTTTTTCTAACTGCCTTGCAGCTAGATATTGATACATTTGCCAACGGGTATTTACATCTGACTGCGCTGCTTCTAGTAACCGTTTCGCATCTTCTGGTTTGCTGCGCCTTAACATGTTGAAACGGTTCTCGTTGTACATCGATTGTTCGACTGGAAAACGAGGAGAACGGCTGTCTAATTGCAGCGGATTTTCGTGTAGTTTGACCCGTTCTGGATTGTACCGATAAAGCAACCAACGACCGGATTCTACTGCTGCTTTTTGTTGTTGCATTCCGGTCATCATGTTGATGCCGTGGGCGATGCAATGGGAATAAGCAATAATCAGCGATGGGCCATCATATGCTTCGGCTTCTAGGAACGCTTTCAAAGTGTGTTCGTCCCTCGCACCCATGGCGACGCTGGCGACGTAAACGTTGCCATATGTCATGGCAATTAAACCCAAATCTTTCTTAGCTGCGGGTTTTCCTCCGGCGGCAAATTTAGCCACTGCTGCCCGGGGAGTAGATTTGGACATTTGTCCGCCAGTATTGGAATAAACTTCGGTATCCAATACGAGGATATTGACGTTACGTCCGCTGGCTAAAACGTGGTCTAAACCGCCGTAACCAATATCATACGCCCAACCGTCACCGCCTATAATCCAGACGCTCTTCTTGACTAGATAATCCGCGAGGGATTTCAGATTTTGGAGTTTGTATTTTAGATTTGCTTCTGGTTCGGAATTCAGCAGTTGATCTAGGCGTTGTTTCAACTGGGCAACTCGTTCCCTTTGTTCCCAAATATCCGCTTCGTCTTTTTGTTCGGCGTTTAAGATATCTGTGGCGAGGGATTCGCCGATTTCTGTTGCCAATTTTTTGAGCAATTCGGCGGCAAATTCGGTATGTTTGTCGATCGAGACGCGGAAACCTAATCCGAATTCGGCGTTATCTTCAAATAAACTGTTCGACCAAGCGGGTCCGCGTCCTTCGGCGTTGTGGGTCCAAGGCGTTGTTGGCAGGTTACCGCCGTAGATGGAAGAACACCCGGTGGCGTTGGCGACTAACATGCGATCGCCAAACAATTGACTCACTAATTTCAGATATGGTGTCTCGCCGCATCCGCCACAAGCACCGGAAAATTCAAACAGCGGTTCTTGCATTTGTTGCTGACCAATTTTCGTCAGCTTCAATTCGCGCCGATCCGGATTGGGAAGACTTAAGAAGTAATCCCAATTCTGCCGTTCTTGTTCCCGCAATGGCAATTGCGGTTCCATATTAATCGCCTTCAGTTTCGGTTCAGATTTATTCTTCGCCGGACAAACATCGACGCAGACGCCGCATCCGGTACAATCTTCTGCCGCAACTTGAATGGTGAATTTTAACCCTTTCCAATCCTGGTCTTTCGCGTTAGTACTCTTGAAAGTTTCCGGTGCATTTTCCAGTTCTTCTGGTTCGTAAACTTTGCTGCGAATTACACTATGGGGACACACCATAACGCACTTACCGCATTGCACGCAAACATTCGGGTCCCAAACGGGAATTTCTTCGGCAATATTGCGTTTTTCCCATTTAGTAGTACCGCTGGGGAAAGTACCATCGCAAGGTAATGCGCTAACGGGCAGTTCATCCCCTTCCCGCGCAATCATCTTGCCTAAAACTTCGCGGACAAATGCGGGTGCGGTATCGGGAATTGGGGATTTATTTTCTTCTTCCCCTTCGTTTAATCCACCATAGGATACTTCGTACAGATTTTCCAGGGTTTGATCCACGGCTTTGATATTCATCTGCACGATTTCTTCGCCTTTCTTGCCGTAAGTCTTGCGAATTGATTTCTTAATTTGCTCAATCGCTTCTGATCGCGGCAGCACTCCCGAAACTGCGAAGAAACAAACTTGCATCACCGTGTTAATGCGTCCCCCCATCCCCGCTTCGCGGGCGACTTTAGAGCCGTCGATCGCATAAAATTTGAGTTGTTTCTCGATTATTTGCTCTTGTACCGATTTGGGCAGTTTGTGCCAAACTTCATCGGCAGCGTAAGGAGAATTCAGTAGGAATGTTCCCCCCGGCACGATTTCTTTGAGAATCGGGAATTTTTCCACAAATTCCCATTGGTGACAGGCGACAAAGTTGGCTTTATCTACCAAGTAGGTCGATCGAATTAATTCCGGACCAAATCGCAGGTGGGAAACGGTGACCGACCCGGATTTCTTCGAGTCGTAGACGAAGTAACCTTGGGCATAATTATCGGTTTCTTCGCCGATAATTTTGATCGAGTTTTTGTTCGCGCCGACGGTGCCATCCGAACCCAAACCGTAGAAAATAGCTCTAACAACGCTATCGGGTTCGATAGAAAATTCCCGGTCGTAGTCTAAGCTGGTGTGGGTAATGTCATCGTTAATTCCCACGGTAAAGTGATTTTTGGGTGCGGCGGCGGCGAGGTTATCGAAAACGGCTTTAACCATTGCTGGGTTAAATTCTTTAGAAGATAACCCATAACGTCCACCGATGACTTTAATCGATGTGCGACCTTGTTCGATGAGAGCGGTAATTACATCCACATACAAGGGTTCGCCAGCACTGCCGGGTTCTTTAGTCCGGTCTAAAACGGCGATACTCTTGATAGTTTCTGGCAAGGCTTCTACAAACCGTTTCGCATCAAAGGGACGATACAACCGTACTTTGAGAACGCCGACTTTTTCGCCTTTATTGTTGAGGTAATCTACGGTTTCGTGAACGGTTTCGCAACCGGAACCCATCAATATAATGACTCGTTCTGCTTCTGGATCTCCGTGGTATTCAAATAATTGATATTGCCGCCCGGTGAGTGTGGCAAATTCATCCATTACTTTTTGAACTATATCCGGGCAGGCGAGATAGAAAGGATTGACGGTTTCTCTGGCTTGGAAGTAAACATCCGGGTTTTGTGCCGTGCCGCGAATGACGGGACGATCTGGAGTGAGGGCGCGATCGCGCATCGCCAATACTAATTCTGCCGGTATTTGCGAACTCAAGTCGTCATCGGTCAAAATTTCTACTTTCTGCACTTCATGGGATGTCCTGAACCCATCAAAGAAATGCACGAAAGGAATCCGCGATTCTAACGATGCTCGCGTAGCAATTAATGCAAAATCATGCGCTTCTTGCACGGAAGCAGAACACAGCATCGCCCATCCAGTGGCACGCGCTGCCATCACGTCGCTGTGATCGCCGAAAATCGAAAGCCCTTGGGCGGCGAGACTGCGCGCGGCGATGTGGAAGACGCAAGGCGTGAGTTCTCCGGCAATTTTATACATGTTTGGGATCATCAACAATAATCCCTGGGACGCCGTGAACGTGGTGGCGAGGGAACCCGTCTGTAGCGCGCCGTGGATTGCACCCGCTACGCCCCCTTCACTCTGCATCTCGATGATGGAGGGAACGGTACCCCAGAGATTCGGTTTGCCTTCAGATGCCCACGCATCCGCCCATTCGCCCATCGGAGTTGAAGGGGTGATCGGGTAGATTGCGATCGCTTCATTGAGTCGGTAAGCGACTTGGGCAACTGCTTCGTTGCCATCTATGGTTGCAAATGTTCTCTTGTTCATTGTTATACCTCGTCATTTGCCTTTAGTCAGTTGTCAGTTGACCCCTGAGTGCTGACCCATGACCGATCTGGCTCACTCTCAAGGTAGACAACAAATTTGAGGAACTTGTGAAGCTGTCGGATTTGAGCGATTAAAACCCGCTCTTTTGTCAGGCGCTGGTGACTTTCCAGCATTTTTGGCGCGGATAATTTTACCAACGACGGTAATTTTCACAAAACCGCGTTTTTGGCAAGGATATTAAAATATTTATTCAGCTAATGTTGCAAAACTTTGCATCCAGAAGCTAACAGTGGACAGTGGACAGTTGACAGTTGGCAGTTAGTCACCGTCCTAGAATCACCTGGCTCTAAACCGAGTTTTTCATTGATAATTGTCGGTTGTCGGTTGTCCACTGAAAGGTAATGTTATCAATTGCGTACAGGACTAAAGCTGCGGATCGCAATTGCTGGCTGGTGCGTGACGTTACCAGTCTCATTGCTACGTTGAAATATGCTCACAACGTCACGCACCCTACAGAAAAAATATGCCTATTAGCAATTAGCGTTGATGGTGCGTTACGCTTCTGTCAACTGTCAACTGTCAACTGTCAACTGAAATTTTCTCAATCCAGGACAGCTTGACGAGCAACCGCAATATTTCGCCCTTGTCTTTTTGCTGCATAAAGTGCCTCATCTGCCATTTTGATTAACACTTCTGGCGACTCTTTCAAACTGGGTACTAAACTACTAATTCCTAAACTCAAAGTCACATAATCGCTGACTAAAGATTGGGCATGGGGAATTTTGAGTTGTTGCACTTGTTGTCGGATTAATTCCCCAACTTGCACCGCTCCTGCCATCGATGTGTTCGGCAGCAGGATGACAAATTCTTCGCCGCCGTAACGCGCCACCAAATCTGCTGGACGCTTGAGAACTTTTCTAATTGCTTGTGCCACCTGCTTTAAAGTGACATCCCCAGCTAAATGTCCGTAGTAGTCGTTATAGCGTTTGAAATAATCAATATCGCACAGAATCAACGACAGGGGTATTTGCTCTCGTTTTAATCTGCTCCATTCTCGTGCCAGGTGTTCGTTAAAATAACGGCGGTTGGCAACACCTGTTAACTCATCCAAAGTAGCGAGTAACGCTAGTTTTTGGTTCGCGGCAAAAAGTGCGGTTTCCGCTTGTTTTCGCTCCACGAACGACCCCAACTGAGTGGCGATCGCATTCACCAATTCCAGGGAACGATCTTCAGGTGTGGAATTTTTTTTGCTAAAAAATATTAGAATGGCAAGAACTTGGTTATCGAAGAGAATGGGAACTCCGAATGCTGCTTTTAGTCCCACAGCGGCAGCTAAATGGCAACGGGGAAAAACTTGCACTTCTTGTTGGGAAATATCCTGTACCCATTCAGGTTGTTTGGTTGCCCAAATTCGCCCCGGCATCCCCTCGTTACGGCGAAATATCAACGTTTTGCTGAACAGATGAAATTCTTCGAGCTTCCCCTCGTTGGCATACCAACCCCAACTGCGTTCGAGGACAAATCTATCTGAATTGACCACCCAAGCTTCGCCCAAATCCCATCCGATGGTTTGGCACACTAAAGCGAGAATTTTTTCTAAAGCGGCGTCAAGGTTGGGGGCAGAATTAATTGCTTGTGTTGCTTTTAGTAAGAGTTGCAACTGAGCGTTTTGTTGACTCAACAGTTGGTTTTTTTGTTGCAGTTGGACTTGCAGCGATCGCCGGGTGAGTTGAAGAGCTACCCTCGCCAATACTTCCTCGACTTGAAATGGTTTGGTAATGTAATCTTCCCCGCCGATTTGAAATGCTTTGCTTTTGTCTAACCCCTCAGAAAGTCCACTCAAGAAAATCACGGGAATTTCTCTGGTTTTCGGGTTAGCTTTCAAGGTTTGGCAAATTTCGTATCCAGACAAATCCGGCATGATAATATCCAGCAAGATTAAGTCGGGATGCTTTTCTTGAATCGCCTCTAACGCCAAGTTGCCATCGGTAACTGGTCGAACTTTATAGCCATTTTCCCGCAAGAGATTGACTAATAAGCGTAAGTTCGCTATTGTATCGTCAACGATTAAGATATTTCCCTTATAATTGTTGCTGGATGTTAAGTTCATAGAGTTTTTTTTTCAATGCCTTCCTTTCAACCAGTAGGTGAGCATTTCTCCTTTACCTTTAACCTCTATTATCCCCCGTTCTTCAAATTCAAACCGATCTTTTAAGCATTCGTAGGTGGCAGCGCTGACTTGAATTTTTCCCGGCATTCCGCTAGACTCCATGCGCGAGGCAACGTTGACGGTATCGCCCCAAAGGTCGTAGATAAACTTGCTTTTGCCGATGACTCCGGCGATGACGGTACCGATGTTGATGCCGATCCGCACTTGAAATGCTTGGTTTGTCTTGGCGTTGAGTCGGTTAATTCCACCCAGCATGTCGAGTGCCATTTGAGCGATCGCTTCATCATAATTGGGACGCGGTACGGGCAATCCTCCCACTACCATATAAGCATCCCCAATCGTTTTAATCTTTTCCAACCGATGCTTTTCTGCTAAGCGATCGAATTCGGAAAAAATTGCATTCAGTATTTCTACCAATTCTGCTGGTGTCTGTTGCGCGGAAAAGTTGGTAAATCCCACTAGATCGGCAAACAATACGCTCACTGCTTCAAATTGGTCGGCAATCGGTGTTTCCCCAGCTTTCAGGCGCGTGGCGATGGATTGGGGCAAAATATTCAGCAGCAATCGTTCGGTCTGGGCTTTTTGCAATTCCAAAGCTTGCTGTGCCAGCTTGCGTTCGGTAATATCAGATACCGTGCCTTCATAGTATAGTAACCTGCCGGTAGAATCTCTCACCGCGCGAGCATTTTCCGAGATCCAAATTTGCGTTCCATCTTGACGATAAATTAGCGATTCAAACCCAGATACAGCGCCATCAACTTCGATGGCGGCGATAAATTCGTTGCGTCGCTTGGGGTCAACATATAATTGCTCGTTAATGTTTTTCATGGCAAGCATTAACTCTTCTGGAGAAGCGTAACCATAAATCCTTGCTAAGGCAGGATTAACGCTCAAATACCGTCCTTCTGGCGTTGATTGAAATATACCATCAATCGCGTTTTCAACGATGCTGTGATATCGTTGTTCGGCAATGCGTAAGGCATCTTCTGCTTGCTTGCGCTGGACGATCGCTCCTAATTGGGTGGCAACTGCTTGCACTAATTCCACCATCCGGGATTGATAAGCACTGATTTGTTTTTGATAGAAAATCCAAATCGCTAAAACTTTATCTTGCGCCAATATCGGCACGCCAAAAGCTGCTTTTAATCCCGCGCTTGCTGCAATTTCAACTCGGATGAAAGCTGACCCATCTACTTCAGAAATATTTTCAATCCATTCGGGACGCTTGGATAGCCAAATTCGACCGGGAATTCCTTCTCCGGGTGCAAAGGTTAATCGCTTGCTTTTTTGTCGATAGTCTGAAAGACTGGCATCTTTTAAATAGCAACCTTCACTGCATTCTAAGATTGTGCCATCGCCGTTGGGAATCCACGTCTCTGCTAAATCCCATTGCAAACTTTGACAGATCATTTTGAGGATATCGTTAAAGGCGGCGTGCAAGTCGGGGGCGCGATGGATGGCGTGGGAGGTTGCCAAAAGCAGGCGAATTTCCATCTCCGCTTGTCTGCGATCGCGTATTTCTTTTTTCAGTCGGGAATTCTGTTCGGTTAATTGTTGATTTTTTTCCTGTAGTTGCGCTTGTAAAGACTTCAGGGTGAGTTGATGGTTCACCCGCGCTAATGCTTCCTCAACTTGAAAGGGTTTGGTAATGTAGTCTGCCCCGCCTACTTGAAACGCTGATGCTTTATCTAACCCTTCAGAAAGCGCGCTTAAAAAAATGACCGGAATCTTTTCTGTTTCCGGGTCTGATTTGAGTTGTTTACACACTTCATACCCGTCTATATTGGGCATGAGAATATCGAGCAATATCAAATCTGGCTTGCTTTTTTTTACCGCTTCTATTGCTAAAATACCATCTGTAACAGGTCTAACTTTGTACCCATTTTTTCGTAAAATATTGATTAACAATTTTAAGTTGGCAGGGCAATCGTCAACAACTAATATTTCTGCCTTACAGCGGTGGTGATTCAGCGACATATTATTTTTATGCTAAGGGTTCTTGCGGTGATATCTCGGCAATTATTGCCAAAATATTCTTGTAATCAAACTCATCGAGATGCCCCTGAATAATTTGAGCAATTCCCGGATTTTATCCCTGAATTCGGTTAATTAGATCTTCGATTAAATTCAAATCGGCAAGACTAATTGCTTGTTTCATTTCCCCGGTCCAACCATCCGGAAGTTTTAGGGTCGATTGCCATTCGTTGTTTGTGGGAGCGCTCGACAGGTTTGCTTGAGTTTCCTTGCCTCCTTTGGCGTTTTCAATAGCGTTTAAAATCTTTGAGTATTCCAAGTTTTCAATTATCTTTTTGATCGCCTCTGCCAGTGCTGTTTCTTGCGGCTGTATCCTGAAAATCAATTGCTCTAACGCTTCTTGCTCTTGCGTTAAACTTGCCTGTTCTAATTCAATCAACCATGACTTTGGCAATGCTTGCATAGAAGCTAAATTTAGATTATAATTGGACTCACCCGACGCAATAGTTGTGTTGGATTCTTCAATAAAGCTCGCTCCTAAATATTCGGCTAGCTTTTCAAAGATAACCTTTTCTGACACGGGCTTACAAATAATATCATCGCATCCTGCCGATAGCATAGCGAGTTTTTCTGACTCAAAAGCACTGGCGGTGATGGCAATAATTGTTGTGGCAAAACCTTTGGTTGTAGCTTTAATTCTTTGGGTAGCTTGATAACCGTCGAGAACGGGCATTTTCATATCCATCCAAATCAGATGGGGTTGAAAGGTTTCCCACATTTTAATCGCTTCTTCACCGTTTGTCGCTTCTAGAACTGCAAAACCAACGGGGGCAAGTAACTGTACCAGCAGTTGACGGTTGCGCTCGCTATCATCAACGACTAAAATTCTATATTCCGGTTGGTTTGGGGCTAGAGCGATAACGCGGCGGCTGATTTGTCGATTCCCGATGGCTGTGGGGTTAATCGCGATAACTTTAATCTCAAATTGGAAGGTTGCTCCCTGTCCGATTTGAGATTGGACGGCGATATCTCCGCCTAAAAGTTGGATGTATTTGCGACTAATAGTTAAACCCAAACCCGTGCCTTTAGCTGTAGCAATTCCAGCAGTAGTTTGTACAAAGGGGGTGAATAGATGTTGCATTTCATTCTCGCGAATTCCGACTCCGGTATCCCTGAGAGAAAATTGCAGATTTAACTGATTTTCTGGTTTGTCAATCCGAGTCACGTTCAGCGAAACTTTCCCCTGATTGGTAAATTTAATGCCCTTGTCCAGTAGGTTGATTAAAACTTGGCGGAGTTTGAGGCGATCGCTTCTGATAAACTGAGGAACTTGGGGAGCAAAGTTAAACTCTAACTGCAAGCTTTTTGCCTTAACTTTAACTTGAAACATTTCCTTTAACTCAGACAGCATATCGATAAGATCGAAGTCGCTTTCGTTCAATACTATAGATCCAGCTTCGATTTTCGATAAGTCGAGAACGTCGTTGATTAAACCCAGCAAGTGTTCGCCGCTGCGACTGATAATGCGG
Organism: Microseira sp. BLCC-F43; assembly: GCF_041929235.1. Taxonomy (NCBI): domain Bacteria; kingdom Bacillati; phylum Cyanobacteriota; class Cyanophyceae; order Aerosakkonematales; family Aerosakkonemataceae; genus Microseira; species Microseira sp. BLCC-F43. The sequence continues at coordinate 15,411 of NZ_JBHFNP010000131.1, read as the reverse complement.
ATATTTTCTTGTTGTTGCGGATTGAGGTTTGAGTCATGCTTTAGCAGTTGTGCAAATCCTAAAATGGCGTTTAGTGGCGTCCTGAGTTCGTGACTCATATTAGCTAAGAACGTACTTTTAGCATGGTTTGCTGCTTCCGCTGCTTCTTTTGCTTGTCGCAGTTCTTCTTCTGCCTTTTTCAGATCTGTGATGTCCCGTCCGACTGCTTGCAATTCAACAATACATCCAGCGTCATCAAATATAGCCCGGTTAATCCACTGAGTCCAACGCAATTGCTCCTGACTAATTACCCGAGTTTCAATCGTGACGACAGGATTTTTTCTGCTGATGGAATTGACCTGACGCGCCACATATTCCCGGTCTTGTTCAAAAACAACGGGTTCGTAATGATACCCGATCAATTCTTCCCGCGTTAGTCCAAAATATCGACAGAAAGCTTCATTAACAAAAGTTAGAGTGCCATCTAGCTTACATCGGGCAATCAGTTCGGTCTGATCTTCAAGGATGGCACGATATCGCGCTTCGCTTTTTACCAGTGCAGCTGCGATTTGTTTGCGTTCGGTAATTTCTTGAGCGAGTGAGGCGGTGCGTTGTTGTACTTGAGTTTCCAGGGTGCGCTGATATTCTTCTATGAGTTGTTCTGCCTGTTTGCGTTCTGTAATATCGATGATGACGCCATCCCAGATGATATCGCCATTGGGCTGTTTTTGCGGGCGGGAGATTCCTTGTACCCATTTAGTGCGACCAGAAGGCGGAATAATTCGACCTTCCCATTTCCAAGGTTGTAAAGTTTGTGCCGAAATTAGAACGGTTTCGTTGAGGGAAGCTACATCTTCGGGATGGGTAACTTGCCAAGGCAAATGGGGATTTTTGGCAATGATTTCGGGTTCATATTCGTAAACTTCTTGCACCCCTGGACTGATATAAATGAATTCTTGAGTGCCATCGGGATGCAGTAGGAAGCGATAGACAAAGGAAGGCACGTTTTCTGCTAGATGGCGGTACTTGGTTTCGCTTTCTAGCAGTGCAATTTCTGCTAGTTTGCGATCGGTGATATCGTGAAATGCAGTAATGGCAAAGGTAACGTTTCCCTGACTATCCAAAACGGGAATCGTTCGCATTTCCAGAGCGATCGCCTTTCCGTCTCGACGTATTTCTATATCGTCAACTACGACTGTTTCTCCATTAAGCGCTCGGACTATGGGTAGGCGATCGATCTCATAAAGTTGGTCGGTTCCAGCGCGATAAATTTGATATATCAACCCTGGATTTTCCACAGCGGTTCCAAATAGATGTTTTGCCATTTGATTGGTATAGACAACTTCCCCATGCGGATAGATAACTGCCACCCCAACGGGTAAAGCTTCTAAAAATTGATTTAATCGCTGTTCGCTCTCTGCCAGTGCTGCGTTGAGATACTTCATCTCCCCAAAAGACACTTGCAGTTGTTGCGCCATTTCATTAAATGATTTAGCTAGTGACCCAACTGCATCATCTCGCTCAATTTTAACCGTTTTTTCCCAATTTCCTTGGGCAATTTCCTTCGCGGCAATATTGAGTTGCGCCATCGGTTTGGTCACCCATTCCGCCGCGAGCATTCCAATTGCTGTAGAGCCAAACAAAGCTACAATCGATAATAAAATCGTTCGCTTTATATTGGCGTTAATTTGCTCGATAAAATCGGTTTCTGGAACAACGGTCACTATTAACCAATTCAAGCCAAATTCATCTGACCAGGGAGTACCGCGAACAAATTGGCGTTGTCCCTCTTGTTTAAATTCAACCTGCTTACTTGTCCTAATTTTGTCTAAACTACCAAATTTATCGATTAAATATGCAACGGTTTTCCCCATAAGCGAATTGTGACTTGCGGCTCCGCTAATTCGTTGAATTTTTCGATTAATTATGGTATAATTTGGCTGCTGACTCGAACTAGCTACCAATAACCCATTCGGTTCTAAAATAAATATTTCGCCTGCTCGACTCAAGGAGAATTTTTGCAAAAACCTATTGATATCGTTCAAGTACAAATCAACCGCCGTGACCCCACCGATCAGGCCAGATTGCTGATAATATGGTTTCACTGCTTCTATCTTCAGCCCTATGTTAGCTTCTCTAATAAACGGATCAATTTCGCTCCAAGTTGCCCTACCTTTTTTAACGGCAGCTTGATACCAAGGGCGACGGCGCGGATCGTAGTTGGAAACGCTATTTAATTTTTGGATACGCTTGCCTTTTTTGTCTGTGGCGTAAGAAACATAATTTTTATTGGTTGTGCCGTCTGCGACTTCTATAATGTAGGAGAGTTGACCATCTTTCCTCACCGAACCCGCACCGATAAACTTGCCTTGTTCGTTACCGGCATAAATAAAACTAACGGAATTAAACACTTGAATGCGCTTGAGAAAATAAACATCTAAATTCTGCAAGTTTGGCGAATCTAGATGAATTTTTCCTAATTCCAAGTCATCGGCAACGAGTTGGACAATTTGTTGGGGAAGAGCAGTGTAAGATTTGAGGTGTTGGTCGATGCGATCGTGAGCATGAATCATCAACTCATGCGCCCGGTTATTCACCGTCTGCTGCCCATTTTTGCAGGAAAGATAACCCACCAGCCCCACGGTTATGGTAGTCTGTACAACGAAGGGAAAAATTAAAACAGTTTTTAGGGGCACACCTCCTGTAACTCTAGCAAAAATTTGTTTTAGCGCTCCGCTCAACATCGTGGTAGCTTACTCCTTCAGGTTTTCCATCCCTCGCTCAGGTCTGCGACAGGTATTGTTTACGTTATAAATAAAAATTTTATTAAGGTCAAGTCGTAATCTATGGGGAAGAGGCAGAGGGAAATTTTTTGTAGGAAGTTATACGGAATCCGTTTTTTTAACGAACCGCCAAGACGCCATAGACGCGATAGCGGCTTCTCGAAGAGTAGGACGCCAAGAAAAGGAGAAGGAGGGAGAAGGAGGGAGAAGGAGGGAGAAGCGGGGAGAAGCAGAGTGTACGCAGTCGTGCCTCAAAAAAATTGCTGCTAGCTTTAAAATCAGCAGCAATTCTCAGAGCGCGCTAATCGCTAATTGCTAATCGCAAAAAGCTGATTAGCAATTAGCAATTAGCAATTAGCAATCTTCAAACAGAAACAAAGTCAGCGGCGGTGATATTGCTAGAATTTACCCCGCGCAAAATTGCCAGCAATTCATGATTGGCGATTAGCTTAATTAAAGTATCGCTGGTGTTGACACCCGTACCTTGAGTGACGTCGATCTGTGCCAAGGATAAACCGGCGGATAATCCGATGCGGTCTTCATTATCGGTGAAATCGGTGATTGCGTCGGTGCCTTTGCCAGTTGCTAGGACGAAGCAATCGCTACCAGCACCCCCATTGATGATATCGTCACCGCCGCTACCGGAAACATTATCGTTGCCATTCCCACCATTAAAGCGATCGTTTCCACCGCCTAAATCAACGACCGAATTCCCATAACTTCCCAGCAAGGTAATAACATCATTACCATCGCGGGGGTCGTTGCCGATCGGATTGACTGGTTCGTCACCCTTTAAATTAATAAAGAAGCGGGGATGATTCATCGTGACGGTAATATCATCATTCCCGTAACCGCCGGTAATTTTGCCATCAGAACGCGGCGCATCGTTAGGGTTGGTATTGTTATCCCAAGAAGGGGCAAAAGTGACGTTAATTGTATCGTTACCCGTTCCACCATGAGCGCCTAAAATCCCATCCGGATCGGCAATCGTATCGTTGCCATCTCCGCCAAACATCCGGTCGTTGTTGCCTGCACCGCCGTTAATAGAATCGTTACCGCCTTGACCAGAAATGAAGTCATCGCTGCCTTGACCATTGATAATTTCATTTTGGTTAGTACCGACCAAATTATCGGCGTTGGGCGTACCGTTAATCAAAGTCGGCAGGTTAAAGCGAGCAACCAAGGGGTCGTGGTCGCTTACTTGATCGGCAAATTCCGAGTTGATGTGAACCACATCAAAACCATCGATCCGATTGAATAGATTGTTGCTCGATAGAATATAATCCAGCGTCTGAGCATTGCCATCAAAATTGTAGGTGTAGCGCTCATTAGCAGGCAGGGTTTCGCTCGGGTTATTCAGTTTGGCACTTTTAAGAATATTCAGGGGATTCGAGAATTCAAAATCATTCAAGTCACCCGCTACGATAACGTTGGCATTCGGGTCAACCGCCAGAATATTCTGCACAAAGTCTTTGACAATTGTCGCTTGTTGATTGCGCTGGACTTCGGTGGTCAGGGTTGGTGGTTGGAAGCGTCCAAATAATGGTTGGTCGCCGCCTTTGGAGTTAAAGTGGTTGCCGATAACAAATACCCGATTCCCATTAAACAGAAATTCCCCCACTAGCGGTTTGCGACTGGCGTTGAAAGCTGAATTTGTTGGGTCGATGCGACCGGGACTAGCAGAGAGTTGGGGGTCGCCACCGACATTATTAACGGTGGTGCTTGAAGTAGGAGTGCCGCTGGGACGATCTACAAAGCTAACGCGGTTGGGATTGAATAGAAAACCGACGCGGATATTGCCCCCCGGTTCACCACCATCTTGGTCATCTACAGGGTTAATTTGGCGGTATTGATAGGTTGGTCCTCCAGCGGTTGCGATTGCATTAATCAAAGTTTGATAGGTAACGCTAGCATCGACAACCGAGTCGTTAGTAGCGCCGTTGTTATCTTGTACTTCCTCTAAGCTAATAACGTCGGGAGATTTGAGATTATTAACGATAGCATTGGCGAGGCGGTTAAACTTAACGCTACCATCGCTGGGGTCGAGGTTTTCCACGTTGAAGGTAGCAACGGTTAGCTGGTCTTGCGTACCTATCAGTGCGGTTGTTTCTGGGGTCAAACCACGGTCGGTTACCGTTGGCAAGGCGGCGGTGTTGAGTAGCTTGAAGTTGCCAAAACTATAATCGATTACACCTGCAATTAAATTGTTGAAAGTATCTCCCACATTTACTTGCGGCGGGTTGGAAACGAGCGCATCGTCAATAATAATCCGTTCTGGATTAAAGTCCCCCGGTTGAACGCGAATGCCACCCCGCGCCGTGCGCTCTCCCGCATTTACCCCATTGTCTGCCAGAACCGGAATTTCGCCAAAATCGTTAGTCGGACCAACAACAACGGCATTATTTACCCCTACCAACATCCCTTCCAAACTTTCGTAGAAGTCGATGCCATCTTGCGCGGGGTCAAACAAGGTGGCGGCATTTTCCACACTGCCACCCACCGCATCGTTATCGATAATTTGGTTAGGAATCGGGCGACCGTTGATGCCGATACTAGTAACAGCAGGCAAGGGATTGCCGCTAGAAAGCTTTTCGATAGTCGGGTTGGTAATTTGAGTAATGGATAGATTGTTGATGCCGCCAGTACCACCCGGACGGAACTCGCTAACCCTACCGCTGACGCGAACCGAGTCGCCCACGCTAACAGTAGGTGCTGAGGAAGTGAAGACGAAAATCCCTTCCGAGGTGGCATCATTATTATCTGGATTGGGGTCTTGCAAGTAAAAACCATTCGAGCGCAACGCCGTGACTATACCCCCAACATTGCTAACAGTTTGACCTTCCAGGGGAGAACGATGGGCAGTTCCTTGAATATCGCGGATGCGAATAGCTGGGGCGGTATCGTTGTCAGTAATGTTAACGCTGAGATTGGGTATTGAGATATTGGCATAAGCGGGGTCAGCACTACTAATAATAGTGTGAGTGATGACGCCCGCGTGAGGAGAACTTTCTATCGCGGTATCGTTAACAGCTTTAACGGTAATTGTTTGCGGCGCGGTATCAGTAAAGCTGAGATTGATGGAATTGGAAAAGTTCACCCCATCGGTGCTGATTACGGTTTGTGAGTCTGATGCGATTGCCATATTAACTGCACCCGCAGGTACGGTATTGAGAGCGATAGTATAATTATCGCTCGTTTCCCCTTGTTCGTTCACATCGGTGCTACCGCCAGATTGGGTAATTGTTATCCCCGCCCGAGTCGCAAAACCTGCCGAAATACCAAAGTCATCAATTGCTAAACCGTGGTCGTTATTGGCATCGTTACTATCCGACCAACGCAACCAAATTTCTTGTCCCGGCGCCATCGATAAACCGCTTAAACTTGCCGATAAATTCGTGCGGTTCGCTGCGGCATTTCCATCTAACGCACTCGCAGAAGTTGTGCCAAAAGTCGGACTGGTAAAATCCAAAGGAGCGAAATCAATCCAGGTTCCACTTGTTAAGCTACTCGCGCCAATTTGATATTGAAAGTCTAACTTTTGGGCGACGCTGGGACTCGTAGTGCTGCTACCGCCATTCCGCCACTGTTCGCCTACATAACCGATATTGAGCGCGGAAATAGTATTCGCTGTATTGTTAACAAAACGAACGCCCCACAAAACAGTACCCGTCCCGCCGGATGCTACAGAACCTAATCCGCGATCGCTAGAAACACTCCCAAAACTGTAGAGTGCGCCTGTATTGCTAGAACCAGTTCCAGCAGCATAAGTCGTTCTGTTTGCATACCAACCCCCGATTGTAGAATCATCAATCCAAGAATTGCTATTCCCTGAACTAGCTAACAAGTTAAATTCTTGAGCATAGGGGTTACTCAGGTTAATTGCTGGCATTGCGAAAACCTCACTTGTGGTAAAAAACAAAAAAGGTAAAAGGCAAAAATGCAGCAGAATTTGAACTCCAACCAGGTGCCAAGGAACCATAGGTATTCACCAAAAGACTATGGTTTAAATTTCCCATACTCATGGAAAAAATTCCGGAACAATGGGAAATTTCTCTGTATTCTTAACCTGGTTTTTACCTAAAGTTAAACTAATTCCACTGAAATTTGCTTTGGTTAAAAAGTTACCACTAATACAAAATCAATGCATGTAATGCCGAAAACACTGTATGTGAAGTTTCTGTAAAGAAAGGATCTAAATGTAGGGTGCGTAAGCGTTGCGCGTAACGCACCGCTTACGCTATTAAATTTATCCAAAAACTCTTGTGGGGTGGGCATTCTGCCTGCCATTTTATGGAGATATCTATTTAACAAACCACAGAGGCACAGAGAACGCAGAGATCAGAGAAAAGAAGAGATAGGTAATTTTAGATCCTTCGGGAACTTAGTAGTAAATGTAGGGTGCGTAAGCGTTGCGCGTAACGCACCGCTCCAGGCGCAGTAAATGTAGCGCGTAACCCACCGCTCCAGGCGCACGAACCGGGATGAAAAGAAGAGATAGGTAATATTGGAGTCGTCAGGGAACTCAGTCATAAAAATCAGCTGGGACGGGTGAGGGACGCTCGCCATTTTGGAAGCGTTTCCAAGATATTTTCAACTCTTCTGGGGCGGGATAGTTGGTGTCGTAAACCACAAGCACGTTCGTCAAATTCCGTCCTGGCGACATCAAAATTCGTCCTTGATGTGCCAAAGCGACTGAAGCACCTCCGTCTAAATTCATCGCTTCCACACAACCAATTTCCTGCATGATTTTTGCTTCTTGTTCTAAAGACAAACTGCGGAGAAAAGTAACCAGAAATAACTTATCTCTAGATTCAGGAAATCCAATCGCCGTCCGCGCACCCACGCCCAAAACGTGAGAATCTTTAAATCCTTCTGATAAGGGCGATAGCCAAATTTTTCCCTGCTTAACTAATCTTGGACCGCAAGTAAGAGAAAACCAATATTGAGTCCAATCAGGTTGACCTGAAAAGCGGGCGGTAATCATCTCTAGTTGATTTCCCGCTTTGATTCCCAAAGTCGTCCCATAGTTTTCCCAACGACTGTATTTGAGAAACCTTCCCCCTGCCACCATATTTCCCAGCACCGATTTTTGAGCATCTTTGCCAAAAAATGTACCGTTGGCAATAACGGCGGCGCGGTATCGTGCTACAATATTCTCAAAAGGTTCATCGCCTTTTGTAACTTTGGGATTGTTGGCTAAATTGGCATTATTTGCTAAACCGATGGTGAGAAAAACTTCCGGATCGGTTAGGTCAATTGTGGTTTGATAAAAACTGACTCCAGCAATAGTATTTCGGGTTACTGGTACGGGTTGTGCTTTCTTAGCAGCACGTTTGGTAAAGAAACGCGGTGTTTGCCGTTCTAATGGGGATGAAGTTGGAGTGGGTGTGATGCTAGGTTGAGGAGTTTCCCTGGGTTTTATAACTGGTGTGCTAGGACTGGGTGTAACGCTAGCGACGGGAGTTTCGCTCGGTTGTATAACTGGCGTGCTGGGGGTGGGTGTAACGCTGACAACAGGAGTGCTAGGCAGCGGTTGAGGTGTTTGATTCTCTCGGAGAGTGGATGCATAAGCGAGTACCTTCTGCCATAATTGACCCACGAGTTTGAAAAAATTTTCGCGGTTTTTTTGAATCGAGAAAAAGTCGCCTAAAATTTGAGCGATCGCTATACCGAGCAAAAATAAAAAAGTGCGCCGCAGCATCCCGCGACACCCCTGAGATTGTTTGGGTTTTGGCATAAAAATCAGTCTGACCTTTTGGCAGCACCAATATTAACAACAAATTGCGCGATCGCAATTCCCGAATACCAACAACCTGTAGGGACACGGCACCAGCAGATCTTCTGCCTTTCGGGAAAGAATGTCATTGCCGTGCCCCTACCGCCAACACCCACAATCTGTAGGGGCACGGCAGCAGCAGATCTTCTGCCTTTCGGGAAAGAATGTCTATGCCGTGCCCCTACCGCCAACACCCACCGCCTTTTGGGGCACGGCACCAGCACATCTTCTTTTCGCCAAAGATCTTAATTGCCGTGCTACTACCGCCAACACCCACAATCTGTAGTAGCACGGCAGCAGCACATCTTCTGCCTTTCGGAAAAGAATGTCATTGCCGTGCCCCTACCGCCAACACCCACCACCTTTTTGGGCACGGCAGCAGCACATCTTCTGCCTTTCGGAAAAGAACCTCATTGCCGTACCCCTACCGCCTGCTTTGCATAATTTTCAGCCCGAAAGATTAGCCATTTCTAAAGATTTATCAAGTGCGGTTAACATGGGGTCTGGAGATAAAGCTTCTGCATCTATCAATTCTTTTAATATCTCAAAAATTAAAACTTCTTCTTCTTTTTGGTCGGTTAGTTTATCGTAAAAATAAGGATCGGAAAACCATCGATCAAAGGCAACTTCTAACAAACCGTTTGGATAAATTTTCAACCTCCAATAGGCAGACATTCTGTTATCAACTACCTCAAATAATGGCGCAGGACTCCGCATCGGATAATACATATAGTTATCCTCGCAGATATAGTACCAAACCTGTCCTTGCTTGACAGAGAAGGCGTAAACAGTATAGTCTTTGCCAACTGTGAGGGGAAATTCCATTTCTTTTTTGTAACCTCCTCTTGGAGCGAGGTAACTTTCAGGAAGAGATGCTCCGCTATTGGCGATACAATGAATTTTCATAATTAGATTCTCTACAGGTTTTTAGGGGCTGTTTTGGGATACTGGCGTTTGAACTTAAATTCGACATCTTGAAGAGTTTGACTGTTACGAAACCAATGAACTTGTACAGATGCTCCATTAATTTCAAAGGCTTGGTTACTTGTCATTTTATCCCAATCTTCAGGATTACCGCCATAAATAGCTGCCAGTCTTGGTGCATCTCCCAGTAGTTTATCTCCACCAACTTGAATAGGTCTGCAATTACCAGCTTGAGCGTCTTGCAGGAGGAGTTGCTCTTGTAAATTGCTGGGGATTTCATCGGGAATTGCACCTGTCGTCACGATAGATTTAGTTTAGGAAAAGGCAGGAGATATGAATGATATGGCAAGCGATCGCGCTCATCAACAAATTGCACAGTTTTATCATCATCTGTAGGGGCACGGCAGCAACAGATCTTCTGCCTTTCGCCAAAGATCTTAATTGCCGCGCCCCTACTGCCAATACCCACCACCTGTAGGGGCACGGCATCAGTAGATCTTCTGCCTTTCGGGAAAGAACGTCTATGCCGTGCCCCTACTGTCACAGGTTTACGATCTGGCAAGAAGCGTTCGCTCACTCACCGCAATATCAAACACAATCTTGAATTGCACATTGGGCATCCTCCGGCAAACAAAGTGAAGGTGTCCCTCTGCATCCGACCGACTGCGGTATCGCGCCACGATGACCCATTGCTGACTCGGCAATAAACGAGCGATCGCCCAATTGTTGAGACGAGTTTTGTAAGACATAATGAAATTTGCTCCTATTTGTGGGAGTAGAGCCAGTCCAGTGCTTACCAGGCTTAGGGACTGGCTTTTTTATTTTATTTTAGTATTAAGGTATTATAGTACTATAGTTAACTATGACATGTCAATGCTTTATGGTTGTCAGGTAGTGATAATGCCTGTAACCGTGCCACGCGACCAATTTAAAGCTTATGTAGAACGACAACTACAGCGACGTTTTAAAGCGATCGTTGCCTATCAAGGCAAAGATATAAGTCAAGTGATATCAGAGCTAATCGAGGAGTGGGTTAAGGAGAACGAGCCTCAAATGATAGAAGAATTGCTACAGCAGCAACAGCAATCGGACAAAGAACCTTAAATTTGATCAATACGATGAGTAAACGACTGAATCTAACCTTGCCTGATGCCGTTTTTGACGCACTGGAGCGATGGGCTGATGCTGAAGGACGACCTACCGCTAATCTGGCTGCATTTATCGTAGAGACGGCAGTGAAGCAAGCTGAGGCACAAAACAAAATACCCCCACCACCCCAGAAAAAAACTGACGGGAGGTAGGGGGTTTGAGGTGGGCGATCGCTTGAAATACGCGATCGCTCTATCGATCTACTAACTCAAGCTGCTAGTTACAAACACTAAGGCGATCCCCCCTAGCCCCCCTTGCCAAGGGGGGAACCGGATTCAAAGTCCCCCTTATTAAGGGGGGAACCGGATTCAAAGTCCCCCTTATTAAGGGGGAAACCGGATTCAAAGTCCCCCTTATTAAGGGGGGAACCGGATTCAAAGTCGCGCTTATTAAGGGGGGAACCGGATTCAAATTCAAAGTCCCCCTTATTAAGGGGGAAACCGGATTCAAAGTCCCCCTTATTAAGGGGGATTTAGGGGGATCTCAAAAGGTTACTACTTAAAACCGATCTCCAGAGTCAAGCTGCGAATCTTGCCGGTATCCGCAGCTGCCTTATCTGCAACTTCCAGAGTCCAGGTTCCTTTTGGACTTTTACCGATAAAACCAGCAAGTCCAGATGCGTTCACCTCGTCATAGGTTTGTTTGATATTATCGGTTCCTCCGCCAGTGCGATCGTGCAAAATGACTGGAGTGACGCCCATTTCCGCAGGAGGGAGAAGGGTAACTACCAAGTCACCAATGTAGGTATGCTCGATGTCAACATCAACTTTAATCGACTTGATGGGGTCGGTATTAGCGATCGCTAAAGTCAAAGTAGATGTCTGGAGGTCATTAATAGGCACATCCTGGACTGCTTTAAAGATCGTGACGGGGGAAGGTTGATCTGGTTTAGCCAATTCAACAGCTTTGCGAGCATTAATCCGACCGTAGCCATACAATGGGCTACGACCGTTGGCATCATACTTTCCTCCAGCTTGATCGATGCGATCGCAGGATTGTTTAATAATGTCTCGTACTTGATCCCAACGCAGATCCGGATTGCGCGCAACGATCAGCGCGGCTACACCCGCTGCACCCGGACAGGCGCTGGAAGTACCGCCGAAACTATTCGTATAGTTTCCAGCTGCGTCACCCAGACTCGCATTACCCGAATTGTAGCCAAGCCTACCAGAACGATCTGTCGTCCAAATCCCAGGAGTCAGAGAGGGATAGTAATTATTGCTGGGAAAAGCGCACCAGACGGCATTGCCAAAGTCACTGTAGGGACTTTTCTGACTGCGGTCATTACACGCCGCCACGGCAATCACTTTTGAGTAGCTGGCATAACCGTCATTATCTACGCTCTCGTTACCATTGCCAGCAGCAAATAATATTACGCATCCCTTACCGTTGCGACCCTGATTAATCGCAAAGTCCATCGCCAGTCGCGTCGAGTCGGGAAGCGGCACCACCTGATTGTGCAGAGGATCTTTGGGGTCGGTAAAATCGCCATCTGCTGGTCCCCAGCTACAGGAGATGACATCAGCACCATTTTGAGCCGCCCAGACGAAGGAATCGGCTTCCCCCTGGGAACCCAACGCAGAAGCGAAACGAATCGGCATCAGCTTGGCACCCGGTGCTACCCCAGACGCACCAAAGTTGCCGTTGGCACATGCCACCCCCGCACAGGCGGTACCGTGGTTATCCCCGTTTCCCGGTTTCGCATCGTTAGTTTTGCGCGTCACATCGCGAGGCGCGACAATCTTCCCAGAGGTACGGAACTCTTCGTGATCGATATCTACACCGTCGTCAATAATAGCGATAATTGTCCCCGTTCCATCGCTCAACTGCCAAGCTGCCTCAACGTTGGCATGGGCATCGACAGTTTTACCGTTAATCGTTGTTGGCTTCAAGTGCCACTGCTGAGGAAAAACTCGACGACGGCGCAACTCGCGCACTAATTCGGGATGACACAGGTCAACAGATTCCTCATTCAGCAACCTGGAGGCGATGTCAAACACTGCTAGACCAGTACCTGTGGAAGTACTGACAAAGTAAGCATTTCGTGCATACTCAAGTTGGCGTTTAATCGTTAAACTGTAACGGTCTAAGACCTCTTGACAAACCCTTGACTCTTCTTCATCATCGAACTTAACGAAGAGGTTTTCGGTGTAAATTACCGGCTCCATCGACTCTGGCTCCACCAGAACACGTCCGGCAAATTGGATCTCAGGTTCTTCCTTCAAAATTGTCCGCGCCCTGTCACGCAAAGCAGCGCCCTGACTTGAGTCTTTAGCGCGCAAAATTTCTACACCCGCTGCGCGAAAACGTGTTTGCAAATTGAATTGATTGAGGATGCTGCGGGATTGAGGCGATACGGGTGCAACTTCAAACGGTGTGTCACCCATAAGAGCGGCGTGGCTCTGGGTGCGAACTACAATATGCTCGTCACTGATAGCAAGTTGATACTCTCCGCCGTTTTTACCGCCATAGCGAACGGTAACCATATGTTAATCTCCCTGTGTTATACCTAAATTTAGATTCGCAGAAAACTAAGCTTTGTCAGAATTAATTTCAATAACTTAATACAAGTCTTCGGTCGGTGTTTCCAGAATAGAGACAAACCACCCAGGCTGGAAGACTACGGTAGGCATATTTTACCATCGGGGTGGACAAAATTAAGTTGCACGTTATTACTACTTCAGAAAGATGATTTATTTTCCGATTGAGTTATTCCTGATAGTAGAACCCTGGCAAATTTACTCTCTACCTCCCATTGCTGAAGTGAGATACCAGACAGACTACTTTTCCGAATATCCCCAACAAGTCCGTGCTGGGACAGATCGGTCTGCGGTTTTATACCGGCGTCAGCCGGGATATTACGCAGTACACTATAACGAACCCAGAAAGGTTGCACCCGGAGCGGTTTTACAATTGAACGATGGCGCGATCGCTGTTTTTTCAGGCGAACCGGACACCACCCAATTAACTTCCACTCAAGCCACAATCGGGCCAATTTACACATTACAACCCGATGGTTCCCCAGCAGTTCCAACCGGAATGGTTTTCATCCGCTTTGCTGAGAAAGTTGACGTTGAATCCCACCGCGAAGCAATTAAGCAAGCTGGTTATGAAATCGCTCAAAGTCTCTCCTACGCCCCTCACGCCGCTTGGTTGCGCGCCCAATCGGGCAAAATTTCCGACGCCCTCATGGGAATTTCTAAGTTGGAAGCAATTCCTGATGTTGAAAACGTCGAACCTCAGATGTTAATGGCAAGAGTTTTACGCCAGTAATAGTTAATCGCTAATAGCTAATGGCTAATGGCAGGAAAATTTCTATATTAGCAATTAGAAATTAGCAATCAGCAATTGGTGAGGTTGAACATCGGGTTTATTTATTAGGGCATTTTCTAGCACTTGCTGGATGCGATCGCATAAAACCAATTCGATTTCTTTGCGGACATCTTCTGGCACATCTACCAAATCTTTGCCATTCTGCTGCGGTAATAAAACCCGCTTAATCCCCGCGCGGTGCGCTGCTAACACTTTTTCCCGCACGCCGCCGATGGGGAGGACTTCGCCGCTGAGGTTAATTTCTCCCGTCATGGCGGTATCGGTTCGCACGGGTTGGTTGGTTAATAAGGATGCGATCGCTGTAACCATTGTCACTCCTGCGGAGGGTCCATCTTTGGGAATCGCACCCGCCGGGACGTGGATGTGTAAGCCATTATCTTTAAATAAACTCAAGTCTATTCCCAACGCCGCCGCACTCGACCACACGTAAGACCGGGCAATTCTGGCTGATTCTTGCATCACTTCGCCGAGTTGTCCTGTCAGGGTCAAGTCTTTACCTTCAGGTAACAACACCGCCTCGACAAATAAAACTTCCCCACCTTGCAGCGTCCAAGCAAGACCAGTAGCGACGCCTGGTTGTGTAACTTTTCGCACCTCATCCCGCAAAAAGCGCCTGGGCCCTAAGAATTCTTCCAGGTGTTCTGGATGGATAACCACTGGATTGGTTTCGCCGTTGGCATAGCGGACGGCAACCTTGCGACAAATCGCACCGAGTTGTTGTTCTAGTTTGCGGACTCCGGCTTCCCGCGTGTAATATTCTATACTATTTTGTAAAGCTAACCTCAGTATTTCCACTGCATCGGCGGGCAGTCCGGCTTTTTCGATTTGACGGGGTAGCAGGTATTTTTGGGCGATCGCTAGTTTCTCTTGGTCGGAATATCCCGATAGTTCGATAATTTCTAATCGGTCTAGCAGGGGTGCGGGAATTTTGGATAAGTCATTCGCGGTGCCGATAAAGAAAATCTGCGATAAGTCAAAATCCAGATCCAGGTATAAATCCCGGAAGCAATAGTTTTGTTGCGGATCGAGGATTTCCAGCAACGCCGATGCCGGATCGCCGCGATAGTCCATGCCGATTTTATCGAGTTCATCGAGCATAATTACCGGGTTTTTCACTCCGGCGCGGTGCAGTGCTTGCACGATGCGACCGGGCATCGCACCGATGTAAGTGCGGCGGTGTCCTCGCAGTTCGGCTTCATCGCGCAATCCACCCAGACTAATGCGCTCGAAGGGACGCCCCAAGGCGCGAGCAATCGAACGACCGAGGCTGGTTTTACCCACTCCTGGCGGCCCTGCGAAACAGATGACCGTACCGATGATCCCCGCTTGAGTTCCCCCCTGATTAAGGGGGGGTAGGGGGGATGGGGGAGTTCCCCCCTGATTAAGGGGGGGTAGGGGGGATGGGGGAGTTCCCCCCTGATTAAGGGGGGGTAGGGGGGATGGGGGAGTTCCCCCCTGATTAAGGGG